>JADGRG010000596.1 GCA_017881145.1 Sandaracinaceae bacterium
AGGCAGACCGCGACGCGGTGGTCACGCACATGCTCTCGGAAGGCATCCTGCACGAGGACGGCGGCCGCCTAAGCCTTGGAGACCGCGGGCAGCGCCTCTACGGCAAGAAGAACTTCGCCGAGCTCTAGTGCGCTGGTTGCGACGATGACGCAATTCTTGCCGTCTTCGAAGGCGCGTTGCGCGATCTCGCGCTGCTCCTTCGACAACGACGAATGCGTCACGTGCGCGTCAACGCCGCGCTCGAGCAGAAGCTTGCCGAGCGATTCAACGCGGCGCCGACTGTCGACGAAGACCAGGCGCTTCTCGCCGGGGTGCAGCGCCGCGATCACTGCAGCGGCGTTCTCCAAGTGGCCAACGTAGTCGAGCTTGATTTCAGGCTGCTTCGACGCGCCCACCGGGTAGAGCACTCGACCCGCGCGTGCGGAGCTGCCCTTGACCCAACGCAGGAAGTCCTCCGGGTTGCCGACGGTTGCAGAGAGGCCGATGCGTTGTACGTCGCGGCCGCAGTAGCGCGACAAGCGTTCGAGCACGGATGATAGGTGCCCACCGCGGTCGTCGCCGACGAAGGCGTGGATCTCGTCGATGACGATGGCTTGCAACCCTTGGAAGAGGCGCTTCGCCGGTACGCGGCTGCTCATCAACATCACTTCGAGCGACTCGGGTGTGGTCAGCAGGATGTCGCTCGGGTCTGCGACAAAGCGCTTGCGCGCAGAGGCGCCCACGTCACCGTGCCATTTGAATGCTCGGCGGCCGATCAAGCCGGCGTATTGCTGCAAGCGGTGTTCTTGGTTGTTGAGCAGCGCGACGATGGGCGCCACGTAGATCACCGACACCGGGCGCCAGTCGTGCTGGTCCATCTGTGATAGCAGGGGAAAGAAGGCAGCTTCAGTCTTGCCGCCGGCAGTGGGCGCCAGCACCACGCAGTTCTCACCATCGAGAATCGGGCCGATGGCGTTGAGCTGGACTGGACGCAGCTCTTTGAAGCCAAGGCCGTTGACGATCTGACACTGCAGCGCGGGGCTGAGGCGATCGAAATCGTCGCTCACGGTTTCGGATCCGACTTCCGGTTCAGGTCGAGCTCGATGTCATCGACTGATTGCTCTATGCCGGCGGCACTCAGCTCATCCGGGTTCAACTCGTGGGCAGCGATGTCGAGCTTGTATTGTGCGACCGGATCGAAGCTCGGGTGCTCGTCGACCTGGTCGAGCACGTGCACCAGCTTCCGCAAGAAGATGCGCGGCGCGACGCCGACCTTGCCACCCAGCTTGCCGGTCACCTGTTCGGCGAGCGCGCGGATGAAGGGCTCAGTCACACGCGCAGCCTTGCGCTCGGGGTCGTCGGCATCGTAGATATCGCGCACCTTGACGCCCACGGTCACGAGCCGCTCCAGATCGAAGGGCAGAAGTCGCACCTGCGTGCCGCGCGTCGTGTCGAGCGCAGGGTCTGAACCGAAGTCCACGTGCAGGCGTTGCTCAAGCGCGGGCGCCTTCTTGATGCCCAGAGGTCCGTCGTAGAAGCTGGGTGTTCCGGTGATCAGCAGATAAAGGCCGGGATAGCGACCGTGGTCGATCTCGTCGATCAGCTGGCGCAGCGCGTTCAAGCTGTTCTCGCGTGCGTCCGCGCGCACGCGCTGGATGGTTTCGACTTCGTCCAGCACCAGGAACAGGCCCTTGCGGCCGGTCTGTCGCAGCACTTCCAGGAGTCCGCGCAGGAACGCGCCCGCACCGAAGTGATCCAGCTCGCCCTTAATGCCAGCCTTGCGCTTGATGTCCGCACCCACGTTGGGTTGTCCCATCAGCCATGCGAGCAGGCCTTCGGCCGTCGCAGCATCGCCCTCCACACGGGCGCGATGACAGGCCCGTAGTGCAGCTGAGAACTGCGGGTTGGTGGCGCTAACGATGGCGAGCCGCGCTTCGAGCAGCTCGCCGACCTCGGCCGCGAGCTCGGCGTCGCCACCATGAAAGCCGGGTCGCGCCTTCACTTCTTCTTCGAGCGAGAAGAGCCAGCGATCGATCAACGCGCGGAACGCTCCGTCTGCCCACTCTTTAGTCGCCAGGCTCTCGACGGCGCGGCGGTACACGGTCTCCATGCGATGCAGCGGGGTCTCGGTCTGTGAGATCTGGACTTCCGCGGTGGCGAAGCCGTGCTGTTGCGCCAGGTGCCGGAGCCAGCGCGCAAAGAACGTTTTGCCGGTGCCGTAGTCGCCTCTTACGGCCTTGAAGCAGCCCGAGCCGAGCGCCACGTCCGCGAGGTCACGCTCGATCGTGCGCTCGAAGCGCTCCATCCCGACTGCGAAGTGTTCGAGACCGCGGCGCGGCACCGTGCCGTGGCGCAGCGCGTTGATGATCTCGCGACGACGTGGCCGACTGATGGCGCTCATGATCCCTCTCCGAAGAGCTCGGCCAGCATCGTCGTATCCAGCTCCACCAGGCGCTGCGTCACGCTGTAGCGGACGACATCGTAGCCATCGACGTTGAGGAACTCGCCCATGATCGCGACTATGCCGCCGATGTTGCGCTGGGCTAGGCCAAGCTTTCCGGCGAGCACTTCGTCCGACATGCGTCCGCCGTGATCGAGCAGGAGATCGAGCACCGGCAAGACCTTCTGCTTCAGCTCTTCACGCCGGGCTTTCGACTCTCGCTCGTACATGGCTTCGATGCGCCGGCTCCACTCCGAGGCTTCCGCGTGAGTGGCGCGACTCGGTGCGGCGGGCGCGGATATCTCCGGCACCGGCGGCGTGAAGATGGTGAGCTGGTTCTCGCTGACCTTGGGCTTCCTCGCAGGTTCCTCTGCGCGGACCGGACGGACGGAGGCTTTGGTCGCCTGCTTGCTGCTCGCTGGCAACTCGAGCTCCCACCACCCAGGCACCGGCCACGCGATGGTCTGCAACGCTTCGTTGCTCTCTTCGTCCATGCCTACCGTTTGGTACAAGTCATCGGCGCCTATCAGCAGCGCTGGCGTCACGACCTCGGACAAGCTCGCGCCACCGTGCTCACCCAGGTTGTGGGCGTCTCGGTAGCGCTCCGTCTCGCGATACAGAAGTGCAACGCGATCTCCCGCGCGCTGCCGGTAGGTATTGCTGTCGATCAGCACAAGCTCTCGATCGCTGACCAGGGTCTTCTCACCGATTTCACGGAAGCGAGGGCTTTCGGCGCCCTCGACCTTCACGATCTGCCGCTCACGATCGCTCTGCACATGGCCGTGATCGGCGACGAGCAGCACTGCGCGCTGGGCAGTACGTGCTTCCTCCAGCAAGGGACCGAGCGCCTTGATGGTTTGCCGGTTGTACTGGGCTCGGTAGCTCGGCTTCGCGCTGAGCATGTCGTCGACCGTGTTCACCACGAGTGCCACCACGCGGTCGCGCGACTGCACGAGCTTGCGGGCTTCAGCCGTGAGGTGCCCCGAGTTGTCTTCTGCTTCCGTCCGTAGCAAGAGGCGTGGTCCTTGACCTAACACCTTCACGAACCCGCGGTGCTCGAGCAAGCGATCGGGATCCTTCATCGTGTTCGTCTTTTCGCCCACGCGCAGCAGCTTGCCGGCGAAGAGTGCCGCACGGCTGACCTCGGTCATCGTGGGTAGCGCCGCGATCATCGGCGCTGGCATCTTGGTGCTCGCGGTGTGCTTCGGCTGAAAGCGCAGCGGGCCATAGTGGGCGTCGCGCAGATCGAGCAAGATCTCGACGGCCGCGTGCCACGCCATGCCGTCCATCACCAGGATGAGCAGCTTGCTCTCCGGGCATTTGTTCAGAAGCTCGACCCCAAGCGCGTCGAGCACATGCTCGATGGGCGTAAGGTGACCTGGTTTTCGGTCCTCATTCCAGCGCTTGAGTGCGGGGCCAAAGCGCGTGTCCTGGGCATCACGCACGGCATCCACCACCGCGAGCACATGCGAGATGGCCGTGCCCAGCGCGTCGTTCGAAACACCAGCGCGCGCCGAGCGACGCGCATAGTCGACGAAGCCGCCCTCGGTCGCGTAGTGGTCAGCGAGCTCACGCGCGAGCTCGATGGGCGTGGTGATGGCATCGAGCTTCGCCTCGCGCTCCGCAGAGCCGAAGAGGTAGGCGAGCAAGCGCACGGTCATCGTCAAGCGTTCATTCAGCGCTTGCTCGCTGGGTGACTCGGCAGAACGGTGACCGCTGATGCGCTTGTGTGCGCTCATCACGGCTTCCACGTCATCGAGCGATAACGCGCCACGCCCCGCAGAGCCTGCCTTGCCGACGAGCGCCTCAAGCGCACGGGCGAGCTCGACTTTCGCCGCCTGAAGTCCGCTGGGCAGATATCGGCTCTGCGCCAGGAAGCGCTCCAGCTTGGGCTTATCGCGCACGCGAGCGTCGGCGTCTGCCAGCACGCGATCGAATAGCTCAGCCCGGTTCGCCAGCCGCAAGGCGAGTGCGGGCACCAGTGCCTTCCAGCGCTCTAGCAACGGTCGCTCGGGCGCAGGACCCTTACTGGTCTCGGCAAGCTGTCCTTCCAGGAACGCCAGCACATAGCCATCGTTCATGTGCTCCGCGAGCGGATCGATCACGAACGAAAGCGCTGCCACTGCCAGACCGCGACCCGTAAGCCATGCGCCGAAGGCGAGGTCACCAATCGGCCCCACCGTGCGACGCACGTAGTCCCGCGCGGCATCGCGCAGCCGAGGGTCTGCACCAAGCTCGCCGGCAGCGCTCGGGTTGCTGCCGGGCGTCGCAAAGTGCTCAACCACCAGCGCTTCGGTCAGATTGTCGCCCGAGGGTAGCCCGGTCAGCCGTTCCAGGTACGAGCGCCATGCGGTGTGCACATCGAGCGTGCTGCCTTCCATGCGTGCCGGAAACGGGCGACCGTCGCGCAAGAGGGCATCGGCGAGCGGGCCGTCGAGCAATGCCGCCGAGACGGCCTTCGCGCCGAAGAGATTGGCGAGCCTGCGTTCGCGGCTGATGTGGATGAGCCCGCCGCGCGCTAGCCGTCCCTCTACGTCGATCGGTAAGCGCTCCGTGTAGTCCACCAGCAGCACCAGAGGCTCGTCGTCGCTGTTCTTTGACAGCTCCTCGCGCAAGCGCAGCTCGCAATCCACCGGAGCTACGCGAAAGGTCTTCTCCTCGCCAGGCAGCATGACCTTGAGGTGCGCAGCTGCGCCCGTCCCGAAGAACGCCGTATGCAGCGTGCGGTGCGGCTCTGCGTGGAAGCGCTTCAGCTCCGCGCGCAGATCGTCGGCTGAGAGCTTGGGTGCCCGGGCCGCCATGCTCAGCTCTTCTCCACCTTCCACTCGACGCGCAGACGAGCACCTTGGCCGGCTTCGGTCAGCGCTTTGAGCGCCTCACCGCGCACCGCATCGAGCGCGGCACCGGCGCTCGCCGCGGCGATGTCACGCCGGTCACCTTGCGCGACCACGGTCACGCCGGTCGGTGGCTTGGTGCCGCCGGTGAGTAGCTTCTGAGCTTGCAGACCGAGCTGGTTGAGTCGACTCGCGAGCACCTCGGTCACCTCATCTCTGCTCAGCACGTCGCGCACTTGCTTCAAAAGCTCTGTCGCTGGCGCATCGGTGCGCGAAAGCAACGCTTCGAACGCACCGAAGCGCATGTCGTCCTGCAGCATCCGCAGCGTGGCTTCGGCGCTGGCGATGTGTTTGTGCATCGCCGCCAGCGAGGTGCGCGGCTCCATCGTTGCCAGCACGTTTACCTTCGCCACCGGGTCGAGCGTACCGAGCGCTTGCAGCAGCTCGCTCACTGCTTGCGCCGTCGTCTGCCTCGGGCCCTTCACGTCGAAGCGAGCGGCTCGGGTCAGCAGTGCGTCGGCCACTTCGTGTGCGCGGGCACGCACGGCGTCCTGCACCTTTGCGCTCAGCTTGTCCGAGAACATCCGCAGATTGTTCACGTTGAGCGCACGACTGACGGAGACGCCGAAGAGCGTGCCGGCTCGTTCGATCGCGTCACTCCAGGCCGCCATGGTTGGTAGCGGGGCTTTCACCAGCTCATAGTCAGCGCTCAGCTTGCCCAACTTCGGGTCGCTGACAGGCCGCCCATCGCGCATCAGCTCGCGGTGACTCACCAGCGCGTAGCAAAGCACCTCGAAATCTTCGACTTCGTCGGCGAGGCCTCTCACATTCTCGGGATCGAGGCAGTTCTTCACCTGCCGAACGGTCGGAGTCTCGATGCCTTGTGCCAAGAGCTGCTTGTCGATTTCCTGAGCGAAGCGCGGGCGCACACTGGCGTTGGCTTCACTCAGGTCGAGCATGCCGAGCGCTTCCGGTAACGCATATTCCGCGAGCTCGCGCTTGGCCACCGGCAAGCGTTGGTCCGGATGCGCGCAGACTCGCTCGTAGGACGCGAACGCTTTCTCTAGCTGGCCCGCTGTGACCACGCGCTCGGCGGGATCGAAGTGCGGATGGCGCGGATGGCGCACGTCCATCAGCTCGCCGACGGCTGTTGCCAACGCACGGCTCAGCTCGCTCTTGGCTGGCGTGCGCAACGCACAGTCCGGCCAGAGCGAGATGAAGTGCGTGTCGATGGACCGCGCTTCGTCCAGGTCACCGTCGCTCGCGTCTTGCGGCGCGCGCAACCCATACGCCACGCCTAACGCTTTGCGCACCTGCGCGCGCTTCTGATTGCTCAGGTGTTCGAGGGCGGTGCGTGCGCGGCGTTGGTCGTCCTCGCGCAGGTGGCCCATGTGCTGCTTGTAGTTGTCGCCTTCCAGAATCCGGTCGATCACCACCAGCTCGCCGAGCGCGCGCTGCACCTTGTCGCCGAAGAAGCTCGGCACCCAGGCGATAGTCGGACTCTGCTTGCCCGACTCGGAGAATTGAGACAGGCGCGCTTCGTCCTCGTTCGGGGCGTGGCCGGGCTTGTCGAAGGGGTAGTCGATGACGATGCGAAAATCGTGGTCTTTCGGCGCTTCGAGCTGCACGTCGTCCATCTCGCGAATGTTGCCGTAGAGCACGCTGCCCACGCGCTTGCTGCCGCGCCACACCACCTTGTGCTCGAAGGCGTCCTGCTTCTCTTCGAGGTCGAGCGCACCGAACAAGATCTCCCGCAGCTTGCCTTTGCGCGCACCCTCGGTGTTGTAGTTCTGCGCGGTGTTGATAATGGTGCTGGTGTCCACGTCGTCGAGCACGAGGCTCACCGTCGGGTCCTCGCCTTCGCCGACGCGCAGGTTGTGAATCGCCGCCGCCCACTCGCGTAGCAGCGTGCTGGCTTTCTGTCCCTCGCCGTCGGGGATGATGGTGCGCAGGCTGCCGTGGTTCAGCTCCACCAGACGCCGCACTGTAAGGTTCTTGAGCGCAGGCACCTGCGGTACAAGCGCCGCGAGGATCAGCGTCTTGACCAGGCGTTGGTCGGCGCGCGGGTTGTCGCTCGGATGAGCCTTGAGGACAGGCAGTAACTCGTGGTCGTAGAGGCGCTTGGCCTGGCGGAAGCGCGCTCGGTGGCCGCCGTCCATCGGCTCTTCGCCAGCAGCGAGCACGTCCCACAGCTCGCCAACCGGGATCACCTGCCCCAGCTGAAAGTCCGCCATGTGCACGGGCACGTGCTCGACC
>JADGRG010000597.1 GCA_017881145.1 Sandaracinaceae bacterium
CGGAGACAAAACGACGACGTCGCAGTTCGAACACGTGATCTTCGACACTGCACCCACGGGACACACGCTGCGCTTGCTCGCGCTGCCCGCCGCCTGGTCGAGCTTCATCGACGCAAACGTCGGGGGAACCTCGTGCCTCGGGCCGCTCTCTGGTTTGAACGCGCAGAAGGCATTGTACGCAGCATCCAACGAGGCGTTGCGCGATCCCGCACAGACGACTCTGGTACTGGTCGCGCGGCCTGAGCGCTCGTCACTCACTGAGGCCGAGCGCACGCGAGCCGAGCTGGCGCAGCTCGGCGTTGGCAATGTCCGCTTGATCTTGAACGGCGTGTTCCAGGCGCGCGATCCGAGCGACGCGACGGCCATCGCGATGGAAGAGCGTGGGCGCGCATCGCTGGAAGCGCTGCCTGCAGGCCTGCGCGGGCTCTTGCGTGTCGATGTTCCGCTGCTTCCGTTCGGGCTCGTCGGAATCGACGCGCTTCGCAAGATGGGCACGCTGGCCGAAGATACCGGCGAGTCAGCTGCAGCGTTCATTACGAGCGCCCTTCATGGAGAGCGCCTCGACGCACTCATCGATGAGCTCGCCAAGCGCGGCAAGGGCGTGGTCATGACGATGGGCAAAGGCGGCGTCGGCAAGACCACGGTTGCCGCGCGTATCGCCAGCGCGCTCGCAGGTCGCGGGTTTCCGGTGACGCTCACCACCACCGACCCCGCCGCTCACGTCGAGCAGGCCGCGCGCGAGCTGAGCAGAGGTGCATCCAACCTGCGTGTGACGCGCATCGATCCCGCACTAGAGGTCCGCCGCTACACCGAAGAAGTGCTCTCGACGGCCGGCAACGGCCTCGACGCGCAGGGCAGAGCGCTGCTCGAAGAAGATCTCCGCAGTCCGTGCACCGAGGAGATCGCTGTTTTCCGCGCCTTCGCCGAGACAGTGGCGCAGGGCGCAGATCGATTCGTCGTGATCGACACCGCTCCGACAGGGCACACCCTGCTCTTGCTCGACGCAGCAGAGTCGTACCATCGCGAAGTACTGAAGAAGCCCAGCGGCAGTCCAGAGGCCGTGCAGCAGCTGCTGCCGCGCCTGCGAGACCCTTCATACACCCACGTCATCCTGGTGACGCTGCCGGAAGCAACACCGATCCACGAGGCGATGCAACTCGAGCGCGACCTCGCACGCGCAGACATCAAACCGTTCGCGTGGGTCGTGAACCAGAGCCTCACGCCGCTCGACGTGACGGATCCCATGCTGCGCTCTCGGCGCGCGCACGAAGCAACGCATCTCAAAGAGCTGGTGGGTCACGCCGCACGCATCGTGCTCGAGCCGTGGAGCGTAGGGTTCTCGGCGCGTGGCGCGATCACGACTCCTGCTGCACACCCGAACGCGTCAGCACAGTGAGCTCATCATGGCCAAGCACACGATCAAGATTCTCGGCAAGGGTTGTGGCAGCTGTATCTGGACCGAGCGCCTCGTGCGCGAGGTCGTCGCGCAGCTTGGTCTCGATGTCGAGATTGAGAACGTTACGAAACGAGGCGCTCTCCAGGCGTAACCATGACGCAGACCTACCAGGCAACCGGCAGCGTGCGCGCCGGCGGCGAAGGGCAGCTCGATGCTCACGGGCTGGCGACGGCATTTGACGCAACAGCGGGCCGCCTTGATGCGCTGCCAGGCCCCGCGGATGTGCTGTGCGCGGCGCTCTGTGCCTGCATCCTCAAGAACGTCCAGCGCTTCTCACACAGGTGCGTATGCACTACCGACTTCGTGTCGTCACGGATGAGCCCGCTCACCGCGTCGAGCTACTCCACAAGAACGTCCGCAAGTTCGGCACGATCTCCAACACGCTCGCTGCCGCGTGCGAGTTGACCGGTCAGATCGAAGCGGTCGTCCCCACGAGCGCCCAGCCGTGAGCTCCATGCAGAATACAAATGGCGGACTACTCGGCAGGCTCTCCTTCCTCGATCGCTACCTAACGCTGTGGATCTTCCTCGCGATGGGAGTCGGCGTAGCTCTTGGCTCCTTGGCACCAGGCTTCGCTGCCGCGCTCGACAGCCTGAGCGTAGGCACGACATCGATCCCGATCGCTGCCGGCCTCATCTTGATGATGTACCCGCCGCTGGCCAAGGTTCGCTACGAGGAGCTGGGCAAGGTCTTCCGAAACAAGCGGGTGCTCACGCTCTCGCTCGTGCAGAACTGGGTAGTCGGCCCGCTCTTGATGTTCGGGCTCGCAGTCGTGTTCTTGCGCGACAAGCCAGAATACATGGTCGGTCTCATCCTGATCGGCCTGGCGCGTTGCATCGCGATGGTGATCGTGTGGAATGACCTGGCGAAGGGTGACACCGAGTATTGCGCCGGGCTCGTTGCCCTCAACTCGATCTTCCAGGTGCTCTTCTTCTCGGTATACGCGTACTTCTTCGCGACGTTGCTGCCGACTTGGCTCGGACTCGCCGGCGCTGTCGTCCACATCAGCATCGGTGAAATCGCGGAGAGTGTCGCAATCTACCTCGGGGTGCCGTTCGCTGCGGGCTTCCTGACGCGACGGCTGCTCCTTCGCGCCAGGGGCCGCGATTGGTACGAGCAGATCTTCGTGCCACGTGTGAGTCCCATCACGCTCGTCTCACTGCTCTTCACCATC
>JADGRG010000598.1 GCA_017881145.1 Sandaracinaceae bacterium
ACGATGCAGCGCATAGAAGTGGCTGATCACGCCGAACGCGGGGTGAGCGTCGAGTGCCTCGGCCCAACCGAAGCCGCTGCGGGGTGTGACGAAGAGCTCCTGCACGAGCGCTCCCGAGACGACACCTTGCACGTGGCAGCGCAACCGGTGACGGCCACAGGGCAAATGGCCGAAGGCCGCGAGCGGCACACTGAACCCCGGGCTCTGCACCCAGAGCTTGCCTTCGGCGCTTGCCACGCTGCCGTCCTCGAACGCGAGCTCGACTCGATACTCCAGCCGACCACACACAGCTTGACCGATCCGGATCGGAACCTGCGCGAGCGCATCGGCGCCCTCTGGCAGCACGCGCACCGGCTCGAGTGAAACGGATGCGGAGGCCGTGGTCAGCGCGCGCAACGCCTCGGCGGCCTGCGCCTCGGTCTGCACCGCGATGCCCATCGCCAGCAGCAACACGCTTCGAGTTTCATCGCTCGTGACGCGTGGCGTGCCGTCGAACGCACGATAAGCCGAAACGATTCCGCACCTCTCGGCCAGCGCGCGCAGCTGCGTGCGCTCACCAGCTGGGAGACGCGATGCGCTCGCTGGTTCGAAACGCAAAAGCACCAGGCAGTGCGCCACGACCGCAACGTCTGCGCCACTGACGGACGCTTCTGCAGCGCCTTCGCTCGCGGTGTCGAGCAGGAGCCGCGCATTCGGTAGCCGGTCGCGAGGCAGCGTGAAGCGCACCTCGCGCTCGCTTGCGTTGACGAGCAGAAGCAACGAGGGACGCGGCGCTCCACCCGCATGGCCGGTGATCCACATGCCTAGGACGCGGCGCTCTGGATCACGCCAATCGGCATCGGTGAGCTCGCCGCCAGCTTCGCGTAACCACGCCACGTCCTTGCGACCATGGTCGAGCTGGCCCACGAAGAAGGTGTCGTGCCGCAGGCTGGAATGCTCGCGCCGCAGGGAAAGCAGCTGCCGGACAAAAGTCAGGAAGCGTTGCTCGCTTTCGGAATGCTCCCACGGCAACCAGAAGCGCTCGCTGTCCTGGCCGTAGGGGTTGTTGTTGCCGGACACACTCTGTCCGAGCTCGTCGCCCTGCCGCAGCATGGGCACACCGAGCGAGCAAGCCAGCGTCGCCAGCATCGCGCGCATTCGGCGCTCGCGCGCAAGCTTGACGTCGGCGCGTTCGGTCGGACCTTCGACGCCGAGGTTCGTGTTCGACTCGTCGTCGTTTCCGTCGCGCCCCTGCCAGCCGTTCTCGGCGTTGTGCTTGCGCTGATAGCTCACCAAGTCGCGCAGCGAGAAGCCGTCATGCGAGGTCACGTAGTTGAGGCTCGCGGTAGGTCCGCGCCCGCTGCCCGAGAAAATATCGGCGCTACCCGAAAGGCGCGTCGCAAGCTCTGCGCCTTGACCCGCATCGCCACGCCAGAAACGCCGCACGTTGTCGCGGTAGCGATTGTTCCACTCCGAGTAGCCGCGCGCGAAACCGCCCGTGCACACGCCACCTGCGCCGACGTCCCAGGGCTCGACGATCAACTTCACGTTGGCGAGCACCGGATCCTGTGCAAGCGCTGCGAAGAACCCGCCGTGCAGGTCGAGGCCGTGACGAGCACGCGCGAGCGTGGGCGCGAGGTCGAAGCGAAAACCGTCGACGTGCAGCTCCGTGACGAAGTAGCGCAGGCTGTCCATCACCATGCGCAGGGTCTGCGGATGCTCGAAATTGAGGCTATTCCCACAGCCGGTGGTGTCGTCGTAGAGGCGCTTGTCGGCCGCTTGCAGGCGGTAGTAGACCGCGTTGTCGATGCCGCGCAGGCAGAGTGTCGGCCCAAGCGCATCGGCCTCACCGCTGTGGTTGTAGACCACGTCCAGCACCACCTCGATGCCAGCGCGGTGTAGCGCCCGCACCATGCACTTGAACTCGTGGACCTGCGCGCCCGGCGTCTTGCTCGACGCGAAACGGACGTCCGGCGCGAAGTACGCCAGCGTGTTGTACCCCCAGTAGTTGACCAAGCCACGCTCGACCAAGGAGCGCTCGCTGTAGGTCTGGTGCACGGGCAGGAGCTCGACGGCGGTCACCCCGAGCGAAAGTAGATGCGCGATGACAGCGTCGGAGCCGAGTCCCAAGTACGTGCCGCGCACTTCAGGTGGCAGCTCCGGATGCAGTTTGGTCATCCCCTTGACGTGGCACTCGTAGATCACCGTGTCTCGCAGCGCGGTGGCGGGGGGAGCGTCGCCCTGCCAATCGAAGCTCGGGTCGATCACCACCGAACGCGGCGCGACCTCGGCACTGTCCTGCAGGTCCGGTTCGTCATCGCGAACCTCGTGGCCCTGGCTGGGCCGATAGCCATGCAAGAGCGGATGCCAGCGCGTGTCGCGATCCAGCGCCCGCGCGTAGGGGTCGATCAGCAGCTTGTGCGGGTTGAAGCGATGGCCCTCCGATGGAGCGTAGGGCCCGTGCACACGAAACCCATAGCGCTGACCCGGTCCGACCCCCGGCACGTAGCCGTGCCACACGCCATCGGTGTGGGCGGGCAGGCCGATGCGCGCGCTTTCGGTCTGCGCGTCGTCGAAGAGGCAGAGCTCGACGTAGGTCGCGTGTTCCGAGTAGAGCGCAAAGTTCGTGCCCTGCCCGTCCCAGTGCGCGCCCTGTGGTTTTGGGCGCCCGGACGAGACACCGGTCAATGCGGCGGGGTAACGAAGCATGGTCTCTGGTATAACGCTTAGCCGAAGTCGGAAGCAGGGCGAAAGTGCGTCCTGCCCAAAAGGGAGTTTCATGTCCGAGTTACGCGACCGTCTACTGCGCCTTTCCCAGAACCTGTGGTGGAGTTGGAACGAAGACCTCGACGGGATCTTCCGTGCCATCGACCGAGAGCTGTGGCGCGAG
>JADGRG010000599.1 GCA_017881145.1 Sandaracinaceae bacterium
CCGGAAGCGTAGCTCGCTGCGCAGCGGCGCAGAAACGCGCGGGCCGCACACCCAAGCTTGCGCGCGACCGGGCTGCATGATGAGGCTCAGCTCTTCCGCAACGCTGCCGCCGACGTAGAGATCCGAGAGCGTCAGGCCGAAGCCCTCGACCCAGGGTGCCAGGGCTTCGCGCAGCGGGTGATCGCGCCGTGGGTTGACGCGCGCACGACGGTCGACGCCGTATCGTTCCGGTCCGTCGTCGGTTGCGTCGAGCCAGGCTTTGCAAGTCAGCGTGGCGAAACGCAGCGCCGCTGGTCTCGGTGGCACTTCGTAGAGTGAGGCGAAGGCAGCGTCATCGAGCACGCCACTAGGCTTCTCCGAGAGACTCGTGCCGAGCGGCGTCTCCGCTTGCCGCTCGTCGTTGGTCGCGATGCCCAGCGCACCGAGCGCCGTGAGAGCTATCTGCTCGAGCCCCTTGTCTTCGGCCAGCACGGCCGCGCGGCGCAGGGCACGCAAGAGCGATGCCTCGGCAGGTTGGCGCTGCAGCGCGGACGAGAGCGTCGCGATGAAGCTCTCGACCAGAGCCTTCCGCTCGGTCTTCGACGCGTGCAATGCGACCAGTGCCTCGCACGCGTCGATGTCGGTCGGCAGCGCTGCGAGCGCACGCCGGAACGCCGCATTGGCCTCTTCCACTCGTCCGAGCTTGCGAGCCAAGATCTCGCCGGCTTGTCGTTCGAGCGCGGCTCGCGCCTGCCCTTTGCTCTGCGCTGCGGCTTGGGCGAGCGCCGAGAGGGCTTCGGGGAACATCTGCGCACGTTGCGCGAGCTCGGCCATGTGCTGCCAGAGCGCGAGGTCAGCGACCTCGGGGCGCGCGATCTGCAAGAGCTCGTGGTAGGCACCCGGCAGGTCGTGCAGGTTCCGCTCCAGAAAATCGGCGGCGCCCTGCCGCGCGAGACGCACCTGAGCGCTTGGGAGGTCGAGCTGCGCGAGCGCCCGCAACGCTTCGACCGCGCCCAGCCAATCCTGCTGCGAGGCGTGCGTCTCGGCGGCAAGGGAAAGGGCTCCTTGATGCGTGGCATCCGAAGCGAGCACTTCCTCGAGGCAGGCCAGCGCGGCCTCTCGCTCGCCCAGCGCGCGCAGCACGCGGGCTTGTTCGTAGAGCAGGTCCGTGCGCTCGTCCTCGGAAGCCGCGACCCGCACCCGAGACGAGAGCAGAGATACCAGACCCTCGAGGTCCCGACGGGAGAGCAGCGCATCGTGCAGACGGTCGAAGATCTCGACGCGCGATGGGTCGGCCTCGAGCGCAGCGTGTAAGCGCATTTCGGCGTCGGCCGGACGGTGGAGCTCTTGCTCCAGCACCACCGCTGCTTCTTCGAGCAGGAGCGCGCGGGTTTCGCCGTCTGCGAGATAGGCCAGCGTGTCGCAAGCCAGGAGCACGCCCTCGAAGTCGCCGCACTCCCGCGAGGCAACGCGCAGCGTCTCCCACGCGCAGGCATCGGTTGGAGCTTTGCGCAAGAGCTTGCGAGCAAGCTCAGCTGCTTCGCTGGCACGGCCCGCCGCACACAGGGTTCGCGCCAGCGCCGAGCTCAGGCTTTCCGTGGCTTCGGGCCGCGCGTGCGCAAGCCGCGCCTGCAAGGCTGCGAGGTGTGCCTCTGGATGCTCGCCGAGCGTCAGCGTCTCCTCCAGCTCGACGGCAGCGGCGAGCGACGTGGGCGCTTGCTCCAAGTGGGCGCGAGCGTGGTCCAGCGCCTCGGAGCTTCTGGCAGGCGAAAGGAGCGTTGCGGCGCGCCTGGCCGCAAGACGCAGCTCGGCGCGGACATTCTCACTGACAGCCAAGTCCGAGAGCCTCGCAAAGCCCGCGCTGCGCTCGGCTGTGTCCTGACTCAGCAGCACCTGCAGCAGGGCGTCCAGATGGTTGGGCGCGCTTTCTGCTTGGAGCGTGAGTAACACCGCGTGGGCTTGGTCACCGCCGTCGGGCAGGAGCTCGCCGATGCGCTCGCGCAGCAGATCCGCTCGCGCTTCGCGCACCACCAGGCTTTCGAGCACTTCGAGCGCGCGCGGGCGAACCTCGGCGCAGAGCGCGTTGCGCGGCAGTAGCAGCAGGTTGAGGGCGGCTTCTCGCACCATGCTGGCGCCGTCCAGCGCGGCTTCGAGCGGCGCAACGGCCAGCTCGCTCTTGCCGATGCTCTCGAAACGTTCCCCGAGCTCGAGGTTGGCAATGCCGGCGTGTCCCGCAGCACTCTCGCGCAACGCCAGACCTTCCAGCGCCGAGAGCAGCACTTGTGGGTTCTCACTGCGCTCACCCAGGCGACGCAGTGCCCAAAGCGGTGCCAGCGCCGAGCTGTCGCGATCGGTGGCCTCTTCGTAGCTGCGGATCGCCAGCTCGAAGTGTCCTGCGCGCTCTGCCGCCGCGCCCGCGTGCAAGAGCGCGGTCTCCGCCTTGCGCGTGTTCTGCTCCAGCGCAGCAGCTTCGCGCAGCAGATGCACCGCTTCGGTGGCGTCTCCACGCGAAACCAGCAGCTCTTCGAGCAACGCCACCGCATACGCGTTGGCAGGCGAGGACTCGAGCACATGACGCAGGCACTCGATCGCAGCGTCGCCATCGCCAGCCCGCGCCAGTGCGCGAGCTTGCGCGCAGAGGTGCGCTACCGCGAGCTCGAGGTCCGGCGCGCTTTCAGCCAGCTCGTGATGTGCCCTGGCGAGCAAGCGATAGTTGCGATGCAGCCCCCCCGCGATGCGGGCAGCGTGGGCTGCCCAGGCTTGGCATGCGGGATCCACTAGGGCGCTTTCGAGCTCTGCCTCTGCGCCCGCGAGGTCGTGCTCTGCGCGCAGCGCCTGGTAGCGCGCGTGCCGAAGCGCAGAACGCTCGGGATCGGGGACGCCCAGCTCCAGCAACGATGCCGTCGCCGCCAGCAGCGCGGGCTTGTTGCCGAAGCGCAGCGCCGCGCCGTAGAGCTCGCGGGCGGCCATGCTGCTCTCTGGGCAAGCGGCCAGCGCAGCTGCGTGGAGCTGCATAGCGCGAGGGGCGTCTTGGGCGCGATCGGCAGCGATGGACGCGGCTCTGACGAGCGCGATGAAGTGATCATCGCCAGCCAGGCGCGCGGCGCGGGCTTCGAGGCCGTCGCAGAGCTCTGCGAACGCGCCAGCGTCGAGGAGCGCGTCCTCGAGCACAGCGCGTGCTACGGGGCTGTCCGGGTCGGCTTGTAGCGCTGCGTGCAGGCTGGCTTGGGCCGCGGCTCGATCGCCCGAACGCTCGGCCAGCTCGGCCAGGCGGAAATGCAGCGCCGCGGCTCGTCGTGGGTCGGCGAGCGAAAGCAACGCCGTGGCCTCCTGTCGTGCGGCTTCGAGGTCGTCCGCGTGCTCGGCTGCGTCCAGTAGCTCCAGCCCGAGCAAGGTGTCGTCGGGCGCAGCTGCCTGTGCCAGCGCATGTGCCTGCAAGGCGCTCTGCGGGTCGTCGCCAGCAGCTGCGTAGAGCCGGCCGGCTTCGCGATAGAGCCAGCTCGAGAAGCGCTTGCGTCGTGCAGCGTTGCCGAAGAGTGCGCCGTGCTCGCTAGCATCGCCGTCGCCGTCGCTTTCGGCGTCGGACTCTCGCCCCACCAGCTCGCCGAGCTCGGCGTAGACCTTGGCGGCCACCTTGGGCCGGTCGTGCTGGCGCGCCAGATTGGCCAGGCGGCAGAGCACTTGGAAGTGGCGCACCGGCACGGCGGCGGCTTGCGCCAGCGTCGCGATGGCAGTGTCGATCTCGCCGCGGGCTGCGTGTGCGGCCGCGCTCTCGCAGAGCAAGAGGGAGCGCAGCGTTTCGTCGCGGGTGTGCTCGGCGCGGGCTGCGATGAGCGCGTCGACCTCCTCCACCTGGCCAGAGCCCCGCAGCGCTTGCTCCAACATCACCCAGGACGCGACGCAATTCGGCTCGACGTCCAGGGCTTTCCGGAAGCTCTGCACGGCACCGTCCTGGTCGTCCAGGTGGTCCTGCCGCAGGCAGCCGAGCTCGACCAGCGCCGTGGCGGCCTCCGCGGGGCTCTTGTTGGCACCGGCGATCTCGCCGAGCACCCGTGCCAGCTCCGGGAACGCCCGCTGCTGCCGGCGGATTCTGGCCAGGGCAAAGAGCGCCGGCTGAAACGTCGGATCGCTTTGGCGCGCCTCCTCGTAACGCTGCGTTGCAGCGTCGAGATCGTGGAGCCGGTGCTCGGTGAGCGCGCCGATCTCATAGGCGAGCGCTGCACGCACGCTCGGGTCTTCTTCACTGCCGAGGTCCTGCGCGAGGGCTTTGATCCGCGTCTGCGCCATCACCTTGGGCGGCAGCACGGGTGGAGGCAGACTCCGCGGTGGCAGGGAGAAGGTCATGCGGGCAAGGGCGCGCGACTATACCAGGCGGCGGCGCTCCGGCTGAAGCACTTCCACACGAACACGCCTGGATGGCGAGCGCGCAGTGGCAGAGTCCGGACGCCGTATGGCGGCGGTCAGGTGCTCTGAGGCGCGAGCGCGCCCGGAGCGAGCCAAGGGAGCGCACTTATGTGCGTGACCGAGGTGAGCGAGGACGTAAGCCGCGGATCAGGGCACCTGGCCCCGCCATCAAGCCTCCAGCAGCCTCCGCGCGATGACGTCGGCCTGGATTTCGTTGGCGCCTTCGAAGATGGAGAGCACTCGCGCATCCACCAGCAAGCGCGAGGCCGTGTATTCCTCGGCGAACCCGTTGCCGCCGTGCACCTGCACATCGGCGTCGGCGCCCTCCCAGGCAGCGCGAGTGGCCAGCAGCTTGGCCATGCCGGCTTCCAGATCGCAGCGGCGGTCTTTGTCCTTCTCGCGCGCGGCGAAATAGGTGAGCTGCCGAGCCGCCTGAACGCGCACGATCATGCGTCCCAGTTTGCGGCCCACGCGTCCGAACTCGGCGATGGGCTTGCCGAACTGGATGCGCTCGTGGGCGTAGCGCATCGCCTCGTTGAGGGACGCCTGGGCGACGCCTACGCCGCGGGCCGCGGTCTGGATGCGCGCGCTCTCGAAGGTGGTCATGAGCTGGCGGAACGCCTTGCCCTCGACGCCACCCAGGAGCGAGCTCGCCGGCAGATGGAAATTGTCGAACGAGAGCTCGTACTCCTTCATGCCGCGGTAGCCGAGCACCTTGATCTCGGTGCCGGTCAGCCCTGCATCCACGAAGTCGTGGCCAGCGGCGTTCGGGCCGCGCGTCTTGGGCGCCAGGAACATGGACAGGCCATTGGCGCCGTCGTCTGCCGGGTTGGTGCGAGCCAGGAGCGTCATCAGGTCGGCGCGCACCGCGTGCGTGATCCAGGTCTTGGCGCCGCTGACGATATAAGAGCCGTCCGGCTGCTTCACGGCGCGGGTCGTGATGTGCGCCAGGTCCGAGCCGTAGTTGGGCTCGGTGAAGACTGCGGTGGGGAGCACCTCGCCCGACGCCAGCTTGGGCAGCCAGTGCTTCTTCTGCTCTTCGGTGCCGCCACCCATGATCAGCTCGGCGGCGATCTCGGAGCGCGTTCCGAGCGAACCGACGCCGATGTAGCCGCGCGAGAGCTCCTCGGTGACCACGCACATCGCGATCTTGCCGAGACCCAGGCCGCCCAGCGCTTCGGGGATGGTCAGACCGAACACGCCCATCTCGCTCATCTGGTCGAGGATGCTCATCGGGATGAGCAGATCCTTGCGGTGCACTTCCTGGGCGCGCGGGATCACCTCTTGATCGCTGAAGCGCGCGAACTGCATGCGGATGTCTTCGAGCGTGCTGTCGTCGAGGCCCACCGCGCCGTAGCCGCCCTCCTTGGCGTGCTTGGCGATCGCCAGGTAGTTCTCGGTGCGCGCGTGCTGCGCGATGAATGCGAGCACCGCCGGGGTGCGGACGGTCCGGTTGAGGTCTTCGTCCGTGACGCCGAGCTCGCGGATGTCGACTGATTCGCAGGGGCCGAGATCGAGCGAGGAGCCGACGCTGCGGGCGACTTCGCCGACGTAAGCGGCCGCAATCTGTCGCTCGTAGGCGCCGCCGACCCGCTCGGACCACGCCGCGATTTGCCGGGCGGCTTCGAGCTCGGTGGCAAAGTAAGCCAGCCCATGAGCCGCGACCTGCCGGCTTTCGAGCTTGGCGCGGCTCAGCTTGCCGCCCTCGGTGACCTGGGCCTGCAAGTGGCTGCGTGCGCTTTGATAGAGCTCGGCGATGGCGTCGACGACCCGTTGCATGATGCGTGTCTCCCGGTTGAAATCGCGGTCCGCTTAGGGCTACATCCGCCCCCCATTGGCCTCGGCATACCAGCCGCGCTAAAGGCCTAGGGCAAGCGCCCTGGCTGTGCGATAGCACGGCCCCGTACCGGAGAGGAACCGCCCGTGTCAAGCAAGGTTGTTAGTGATGAACCCACCGAGCAGCCTACGGCTCTCGGCAGTGGAATCCCCGCCAAGCAGCCTTCGGCTCTTGGCGTATCGCAGCGAGAGCGACCGTGGATCATGCGGACCTACGCGGGGCACAGCACCGCTGCCGCGTCCAACGAGCTCTACCGGACCAACCTGAAGAAGGGCCAGACGGGCCTCTCCGTCGCGTTCGACCTGCCGACGCAGACCGGTTACGACCCTGACCATCCGCTTTCGCTCGGCGAGGTCGGCAAGGTCGGTGTCCCGGTTTCGCACATCGGCGACATGCGGGCGCTCTTCGCCGGCCTGCCGCTCGACCAGATGAATACCTCGCTGACCATCAACGCGACGGCTCCCTGGCTGCTGGCGCTCTACATCGCGGCCGCCGAAGAACAGGGTGTCGACCGCAAATTGTTGCAGGGCACGACCCAGAACGACCTGGTCAAAGAATATCTCTCGCGCGGCACTTACATCTTTCCGCCCGCCGCCTCCCTCAAGCTCACGGCCGACGTGATCGCCTACACGGTCAACGAGGTTCCCAAGTGGAACCCCACCAACGTCTGCAGTTACCACCTGCAAGAAGCCGGCGCGACGCCCGTGCAAGAGCTCGCCTATGCGCTCTCCACCGCGATTGCCGTGCTCGACGCCGTGCAGAAGGGTGGACAGGTCGCGCCGAGCGAGATCGCCAAGGTGGTCGGCCGTATTTCGTTCTTCGTGAATGCTGGCATGCGCTTCATCGAAGAGACCTGCAAGATGCGCGCGTTCACCGAGCTCTGGGACCGCATCACCAAGGAGCGCTATGGCGTCGCGGAAGAGAGCTTCCGGCGCTTCCGCTATGGTGTGCAGGTCAACTCGCTCGGCCTCACCGAGCAGCAGCCCGAGAACAACATCCTGCGCATCGTGATGGAGATGCTGGGCGTAACGCTCAGCAAGGACGCGCGCGCACGCGCGGTGCAGCTCCCAGCCTGGAACGAAGCGCTCGGTCTGCCGCGGCCCTGGGATCAGCAGTGGTCGCTGCGTGCTCAGCAGATCCTGGCGTTCGAGTCGGATCTCCTGGAATACGACGACCTCTTCGCTGGCTCGCGTGTGATCGAAGCCAAGGTGGCCGAGATGGTCGACGCAGCCATGCGCGAGATCAAAGACATCGAAGCGCGCGGCGGCGTGATCGAAGCGGTGGAGAGCGGCTACCTCAAGCAGCGTCTGGTCGAGTCGAACGCCGCACGACTGCGCGCCATCGAGTCCGGTGATCAGATCGTGGTCGGCGTGAACAAGTTCAAGGAGACGGCCCAGTGCCCGCTGACCAAGGACCTGGACGCGGCGATCCTTACAGTCGACCCCAAGGTCGAAGGTCAGGCGGTGCAGGCCATCAAGCTCTGGCGTGCAGAGCGCGACGACCAGGCCGTGAAGGCGGCGCTGGCCAAGCTGCGCGCAACCGTAGAGCAGGGTGGCAACATCATGCCGCCGTCCATCGAGGCCGCACGGGCAGGAGTGACCACCGGCGAGTGGGGCGGTGCACTGCGCGACGTCCTGGGCGAGTATCGCGCGCCTACCGGTGTGTCGGGTGCGCGTCTGGATCAGCCGAGTGGCGCGTCCAGCAAAGAAAGCCTCGAAGCGCTGCGCAAGCGCATCACCGAGCTCACCCAAGAGCTTGGGCGCAGGCCGAAGATCTTGGTGGGCAAGCCGGGTCTCGATGGACACAGCAACGGCGCCGAGCAGATCGCGCTCAAGGCGCGCGACGTGGGCTTCGAGGTGGTCTATGAAGGCATCCGCGTGACGCCCGAGCAGATCGTGGCTTCCGCCATCGAGGAGGGCGTGCACCTGATCGGTATCTCCATCCTGAGCGGCTCACACCTCTCGCTCGTGCCGCAGATCGTGCAGACGCTGCGGGACAAGGGCCTCGGCCATGTACCGGTGGTGGTGGGTGGCATCATCCCGGAGGCGGATGCTCGCACGCTCGAGAAAGCCGGCGTGGCGCGCGTCTATACACCCAAGGACTTCGCGCTCAGCAACATCATGGGTGAGCTGGTCGATTTGGTGGCCGAACGCGCCCGAGCCCATGCCGCAAAGTGAGAGCGAGCTGGCTGCGCGCGTCGCGCTCGCCGACAAAGTGGCGGTCGCGGCGGCGCTCAACCTGATCGAGGATCGTCGTCCGCAGAGCCGTCCGCGCATCGACGCGCTCTTGCATGCGCTCTCGGGAGCGCGCGCTTCGGGCCTTGATCATCGTGTTGGGCTGACCGGTCCGCCTGGCGTCGGCAAGAGCACGCTGACGGCGGCGCTGGCCCGCGAATACCGAGCGCGAGGCAAGACGGTCGGCGTCTTGGCGGTCGATCCTTCGAGCCTACGTTCTGGCGGCGCGCTGCTCGGCGACCGCGCGCGCATGGCTTTCGATCCGCAGGACGACGGGCTCTTCGTGCGCTCGCTCGCCACCGCGGGCGACACCGGTGGGCTTTCGTCCGCCGCCAATGCTGGCGTTGAAGTACTCGCAGTGGCTTACGATCGTGTGCTGGTCGAGACCACCGGTGTCGGGCAGACCGAGACCGATGTCGAGCACGTGGTCGACACGGTGTGCTTGGTGATTCAGCCAGGCTCCGGTGATGTGCTGCAGTTCATCAAGGCCGGAATCATGGAGATCCCTGACGTGATCGTGGTCAACAAGGGTGATCACGGCAAGCTCGCGCAGCGCGCGGCGGCGGATCTGCGAGGCGCGCTCGAACGTCTGCGCAGCGCCGGCATGGGCGGTGAGCCTGCGGTCTGGAACCTGCCGGTGCTGGTGACCAGCGCCCGCGATCGTGACGGCATCGATGCCCTGGTCGACACCTTCGAGGCTCATCTCGCCGCCGTCAGCGGCGAAGCGCAGCTGGCTCGTCGCACGCACGGTCGGGTAGCCTGGGCCATCTCGCTCTTCACCCGCCGTTTCGGCGAGCACGGGGTGGCAACCCTCGGTGGCCGCGAAGCACTCCACGAAAAGGCCGAAGGCGCGCTGGCACAGGGGTTGACGCCAGTCGGAGCTGCGGAGAGCCTGGGCGCGCTCTATCTGGCAGCGATCAAGGCGGGTTGAAGAGCTGTCCAGAAATGGCTCATAGCGGCTTACGTCCTGCCAAAAAATCCTCGAAATACACGAGTATTCCTGCGGTTTTTTCTGCGGGCGCGCTCGCTCTGCGCCGATTTCTGGACAGCTCTTCAGCCCGACGGGTTGGCCTTGTCGCTCGGCTCACTGACGCCGAGGGCAGCGTCGTCCTCGTCGTGGTGAGGATGCGGGACGCGGCGTTTGCAGCGGACGGCGTCGGGGCGAGCTTGATCGGGTTGC
>JADGRG010000600.1 GCA_017881145.1 Sandaracinaceae bacterium
ACCGCGGCAACGACAGGCGCCGTGGGCGTCACGCGGCGCGATCCGATGGCCATGCTTCCGTTCTGCGGATATAACATGGCGGATTATTTCCGCCACTGGCTCGAAATGGGCCGCCGCGTGCCCCATCGCGGCTGCGGCGGGGTCACGCGACTCGGCGAAGGCAGCGTAGCGATCGTAGATGGGAGCGCTTTCCTGGCATCTGCCGGCCTCTTTGAAGGCGTTAGCCTGTGGATATTGCGTGTCGTACCGGCGCTCGATCGTGGAAGAATCCGCGTGATCTCACCCGATCTGAAGGTCGTTCCCGGGGACGTTTCCTCACGCTCCGCCGACACAGACAAGCGGTGACGGGTCAGCGCTCGTGGCCAGCGGTCGATGCTGGAGCCAGGCCGATGCCCGCCCGCGAGGGTGGTCGCGGCCAAACCGGGGATTAGTGAGTTAACTGGTTGCCTCGGGGTGGAGCGCTGCTGCATTCCATGCGCGGTCGGCTCTGCGCGTCGCGTAATGCTTCAGCGAAGATCGCCATGAAACAAACCCTGCTATTGATTCCGTGTTGTCTCTTGGTCGCCTGTGCCGGTGCTCAAGCCGCCCGACCGCAGGCAACCGCCGCGACGGAGCCCATGGCTCGCCCGACCGGCACACAGCTATCAGCTGCGCCCGGGACGGACAATCGCGCGGGCCCTGCCGTGGTGCAGCCCGTGCAGACGGGAGCAGCCGCCCATCGTCTGGTGATCGCGGCTGGCGCATGCTGGCTTGGTGGTCTGTGGAGTGACGCGCAGGGCGTGAGCGACATCGAGCGCAGCGACGCCTCCAAGAAGCACTGCGGCGATCTGATCAAGCAGGCCTACGGCAGCGACGTTCAGGATCGTGTTGAGCGCATACGCGCCCTGGATGCGGTCGAGGTGGCGGAGCTCGCCGGAAAGTTGGATTCAGCCGCCCGCGCGGAGAATCTTGACGCATCGCGTGCAACGCAGCTGCGCAGGCAGCTCAACCTCATCGCTGACGCCGAGCGCGAAGTGATGTATGCACGGCGTGCCGGAGACAAGGTGAAAGATGACATCGCGGTCCCGAAACCCACCGGCAAGCGCAAGGCGGATGAAACGTCTGCCGCGAGTCCGCTGAGCGAAACCCGTGGATTCGAAGCGCTGATGGCCGCGGACGGCGGCGACTTGCACCACGAGTTACGAGCCTTCGCCCTGCTGCTTGCGATGGATCGGATGGAGCTAGCGCGTGGCCTGCCGAAGCACTTAAAAGTGCTGGCGGTGCGCGGGCCGATTGCGACGCTCTTCGGCGTCACCGGCCCGGCCCTGCCGGAAGATCCGACCAGGCCTCCGGCTGGCGGCGCGTGGCTCGCGTATCTTACAAACGTGGCCAAAGCAGTAGGACACCCCGTGCCCGCGCAGGCGAGAACGCTGCGAGATCAGGAGCTGCTGGCGTGGGGCGGCACGCTCATGGGCTTTGCCGATAAGCTCCGCGTCGAGGCACAGGACATCTCGGCGGAGACCGAGTTGCGGCAGGTCGTGGAGGCCGTGGTCCGCAGACTCGAGACACAGTACCGAGCCGACGAAGCTGCGATGCTGAAGTCCTCCGAGACGCAGACCAACCCACCCACCCTTCAGTGACCGGGGCCGCCGGTGGAGTGCGCGAGGCCCTCGCGAAAGACCCGTGGCGCTGGAATGGCTGGGCGGTCAGTCTGCAATCCAGCGACCAACCTCGCAGCGTGCAGTTGTTACAGATCTCGTAAGCGTTCACGCCACCGCGAGGCGAGCGACGAAATTTGTGACGGTTGCTCGGAACGCCGCGCGCGCCTCCGTGTGCTCGGACTCTTGGTACATATGCATCGAGAGCGAATCACTGAGATTGTCCGCCACCGCGATCACGAGAAGGCCGCTGACGATGGTCGCGCGCGTGGCACCCGCGGCGTGCAGGCCGACGATCAACCCGGCACTGGTGACGATGGCGGACGTCGTCCCGAACGTGAAGCGAGCGAGGTTTGCCATTCAGTCCAGTCTCGGACCATGGAAGTTGTAGCGGTTTGTCGGAGCGCCGCAAGGACCGGGGCGCGAGCGGCGACTCTCGCTTCGCTAAGGCGCCACCACTGACGTAAATCCGCCAGAACCCCGATTTTTCGCCAGAAGGTCTTACGCACGGGCGGCTCGCAAGGGGGTCGTGGTCGACGGTCGAGCAACGGGCTTCTGCAGACCGCACGTAGTCGCGCGGACCGGCAAAGTCAGGCAAGATGCCCGCCACCAGCTCTAGCGCAGGAGTGAGTTCACCATGGCGTGGTCTCAGAACCTTGGTTCCCAAACGCTCGTGCCCAGCGCGAGCAAGCGCACAGCAGCTCTCGGTACCATGCTCGCGGCTACACTGCTGGCGACCGGCTGTGACGACCAAACCCCGTGCACGACGTGCTCGCAGACGACTGCGACCCGCGATGCTGGCATACACGGAGGCAGTGCCGGCAGCAGCGCGAGTAGCACTTTCGACGACGCGGGCGTTGGCGCGGATGGTGGCAACGACCACCAGCGCAAAGCTCTGCGTTCGCTCTGTCACTTCGGCGCGGGCGCGCTTCCGGACCAGACGCTCGAAGCCTCGGAACCTTGGGGTTCAGACATCCCCATCGATCACTTCATCGTGATCATGCAGGAGAACCGCTCCTTCGATCACTACTTCCAGATGCTGCCCAAGCGTGGCCAGCCCGACGCTGACGTCGCGCCCGACAGCTACAGCAATCCCGACCCGAGCAATGGAGGCAAGCCGGTTGCGCCCTACCACGAGACGGCCTACTGCGGCAAAGACATCGAGCACGGCTGGGACGCCATGCACCAGGAGTATGCCGACGGGGCGATGAACGGCTTCGTCGCAGTGGGCAATCCTGGCGGTCGCCGCGCGCTCGGCTATTACGACGAGAGCGACCTACCTTACTACTACGGTCTGGCGAAGACCTTCGCGATCGGTGATCGCTACTTCGCAGCCACACCAACTCCGACCTATCCGAACCGGATGTATGCCGCGTCCGCGACATCATTCGGCCTGGTTTCCAACTCGACCGCACCCCAGGCAGGTCAGAACCAGACCATCTATCGTCAGCTCCAAGATGCGGGCATCGCATGGATGATCTACTCCGACTACCAAACCATGGAGGAGATCATCTACCCGAGCCTGCGCGCGCTACCAGGCAAGCATTTCGGGTCAATCCAGAATTTTCTCGACGACGCGAAAGCCGGCACGCTGCCAGCCTACGCCTGGGTCGAATCGCAGCTTGCTCCGACCGCAGTGGCCGACGACGAGCACCCACCGTCCGACGTTCAAGTCGGCGAGCGTTTCGTCTCGCAGATCGTCGATGCCGCGATGCACGGCGCTGCTTGGCCATCCAGCGCGGTCTTCATCAACTACGACGAGCATGGGAGCTTCTTCGATCACGTCCCACCACCGCACGCCTGCCCACCGGATGCGATCGAGCCGATTCTTTCCCCGACCAGCGTGCCCGGTCGCTTCGATCGCTACGGTATGCGTGTGCCCTTCATGGTGGTCTCACCCTTCGCGAAACCGCACTACGTTTCTCACGATGTCTTGAGCCACACCTCGATCCTGCGCATGGTGCAGGCGCGTTACGCGCTGCCGGCGCTGTCAGCTCGTGATGCGAACGCTACTCCGCCCTTCGACCTCTTCGACTTCGCAAACCCGGCCTTCATGACGCCGCCGACGCTGCCTTCGGCAACCGTCGATGCGACTGAGCTTGCACGCTGCAAGAGCCTTTATCCTTGAGATGAGCTTCTGCGCTCACGCACCTGCGCGCAGCTCCAAGGGACCACCACCTCGAAAGAACGCGCGCACCGCTTCAGCTTGTGTCACGAGATAGCGCGGCATCATTCGATTCATCAGCCATGCAGGGAAGTGGCCGGCTTGGTTTTCTCGATCGAGGTACGTGAGGTCGCTGTGCGTACCGTCGCCACCCACCGTGCAGAGCGCGGCGCCCCACCAGTCGATGCGTTCGTGTCCGCTGGCAGGTGGCAGCCTATCGATGGATCGAAAGCTCGCGAGCTTGGCACCGCCGGCGAGCTCACGAACCACCTCGACGCTGCAGAGGTCGCGCAAAGCGATGCCAGGGACGCCCGGGTCGAAGCGTTGGTACAGAACGCGCGCTTGGGGGCCGAGCGTCTCGACGACGCGTCCTTCAACGAACTCGCGCGTCCACTGCTTGTGATAGTCGAGCAGTCGATGCACGAAGCCCTCGAAGACGATGTGGGCCGGGGCCTCGAGTGCTGGGAGCTGCCAGCGGAAGAGCAGGTTCGGGTCGTCCGGCAGCTTGCGACTCCACATCCGTAGATCGTCGCGCTCCAAGACGACGCGCCACCCGGACGGGTCCGTCATCAGTTGGTAGTCGCGCTCGAGCCACTCGTCGGCGCCACGCACCCAGGCTTCAGCATCTTGCATGCGGATCCTTTTCTGAAACTCTTCCGTTCGAAGACCAAACGGGGAAGAGTACACTGAAAGCTTCCCTGCAACGCGCGAGTTCCGGAAACGACGCACATGCCCGATGCCAGCTCGAGTGAAGCCGACGCTGCGACGCTGCGCCCGCTGCCGGGTGTGGAGGCCGAACTCTTCGTGCCTCCTTCGCGCGAGGCGTTGTTCCTGTTGCGGCACGCCCGCTGGCTGGTGAGCCCGACCGCGCTTCCAGGCTCGGCACCGAGCCGCTTTCTGCGCATGGTGCTGGTGGCGCCCTTCACCCAGCTCACCTTCTTCAGCTTCGACTTGCAGGCGTTCCTGTTCGGCGTCTTCCACACCACGTTCTGGGCACGAGCTGGGCACCTGCTGTGCATGTGCGCGGTCAACCTCTGCATGCTCGTCGGTCTGGGGAAGATCGCGCTCGGCGGGGGCATCGATGCAGGCATGGCCTACGCGTGCGCGTTGGCCCTGTGGCATGGCTCGGTAGCGCTCTCCGTGGGGCTCGTCGGCTGGGGGCTATGCGCCGCAGGTCTCGTCTTGGGGCTCGAGCTTGCAGCGCGCAGCTGCATCGCTGCGGGCTCGGGCGCGCTGCACGTGCTCGCCGAGCACCCCTGGCTCGGCGCAGCGCTCAGTGCCTTCCTGGTCGCCTTGTCGCACGCACCCGAGCCACGCTTGCCGCCGCGCGCCGTGGCTGGGCCCCGCTGGCTCGGCATCACCGAGTACGTGCGTGGCCCCGTAGGCGCGCGTCACCCGCTGGCTGTCATGCTGGCGAACGGCCTGCGCGTCGCGCTCTTCGTGGTGTGGGGCACGCTCAACGAGTGGTGGGCAGCGATGCGCCTCATGCCCTACAACTTTTTGTGGCTGATGTTCCTCGTCGGCTACGCCAAGCCGCTGCGGGATCGCGTCCTGGGACACGTGCACAGGGCCCTCGCGAGCGACAATCCTGCGCTCGACTACGTGGGGATCGGCGGCGCGACCATGTTGCAGCTGCCCGAAGACGCGCGCTAAGGGTCAGCCTGCGGCAGGCGCCGACGAGCCTTTCGCGCGCTGCCAGTACCGCCCGAAGGGGCTGCGCAGCTGGAACCCCAAGTCGCGCTGGGGATAGTCGGGCGCAAGCGACCAGGCTCCCACCGGCGCTGGATCGACGCGCGGCGCGACGTAGCTACCGAAGAGCTGATCGAACAAGGTGGTGATGTTGCCGTAGTTGCCATCCTCTTGCGGCAATCGGCTGTGATGCACCACGTGGTTGTCGCCGAACGGGAAGAGGCGATTGAGCCAACCGCAGCGTGTCTCCGCGCGCAGGTGGTGCATCGCACCGACGATGCTCGCGAAGAATGCACCGGCTTCGATGGCCAGCGGTGGCGCGCCGAGCAGAGCGACCAAGGCGTAACCGACCAGGCCGAAGATCGCGACGTCGAGCGGGTGCACCTGGGGCCCCATCCACAGGTCGAAGTGGGTGGGCGCGTGGTGGACCGAGTGCAGCCGCCACATCCACTCGTGGCGCGCAGGCGGACGGTGCTCCAGCCGATGCCACCAATAGGAGCTGAAGTCCACGACCAGCAGTAGGCCGACGATCTGCGCCCACAACGGCCAGGTCGTCGGCCACAGTGCAGCGAGCCCCAGCCCCAAGCCGACCGCGCGCGCGAGCGGCACGTACACGAACGAAGGCAGCACGACCGCGACGGCTGTCGCCGCCAGGTTGTAGAAGACGATCATGTGCAGCGTACCGGGCGGGCGCCGCGCGAGTGTCGGGTGCGGGATGACGAGCTCCAGGGCCAAGAGCAGCACGACGATGATCGCCTGCAACGCCAGCGAGCAGAGCAGCGGCCGGTGCCAGCTTGCCAGTAGCCCGAACCATGCGGGCATGCAGCCAGCGACGATGAGTGGCGTCGCCGTGGCGGCACACAACCGGCGAGGCCAGCGTCCTCGCACGGCAGAGCTGACTGCGTCCTCCAGCATTTCAGGGCCCGCCGGCGACGGGTCGAGCAGTGTCATCGTCCTCGGTAGCTTCCCACGGCCTCGGCGCGAGCTGCACGCGCCGTCCGCGGCGAGTCGACCGAGCGCGATCCTATCAGCGCCTCTCGAGATCGCCTAGCAGTCTACCGGCGGTCGCCGGCTACCGCGCAGCAGATCCAAGGTCTGAGCGAGCGCGATGCTTGACAGCCCATGCACCTCCTTGGCCCGCCGCCGATAGCTGCGCGACAGCTCCCGCACGAACGCACTGAGCACAGCCGCACACAGCTCTCGGTCGTAGCCGAGCAAGTAGCGCAGCTGAACCGGACGTTCACTCATCGTTGCGGCCCGTGTGCTCGCTCGCCCCGCCTAGCGGGGTTTTGCGGGTGAGCTTCACGCTTGCGCGTGTCACCCAAGCTATGCGGCTTCGATCTCTTACCGCTTCAGGACTTTCACCTTATGGACCCATAGATTCCTCCAGGCATCACGCCGGGTTGAACGCAGCCCAGTCCACAGGCCTCATCTCCCAACCGTTTCATCACCATCCTCCGTCGAGATGGCTGCACGAGATCACGGCTACCAAGCGTTGTCGATCCCCTCGCGCAAGTGATCGAAATCATTGCGGAGACAATCTGATCGGTGATCTAGCGCTGAGCAGCTCTGGGGCCGATGGTCGCGACCAGTGCGCTGGGTGCAATGCGTGCGTAGCAGCCGCCCAACCCGCGCATCGTGACTTCTGCGGCAGGTACGATGCGCGGCTCACGCAGTTCATAGCGCCGCCCAGCGCGGTGCAGCGTGCCGCCATCAGCGGCTAGCAGGTTACGTACCCAGTCGGTCTGCTCACCGTACAGGATGGGAACCGCAAAGCAGCCGG
>JADGRG010000601.1 GCA_017881145.1 Sandaracinaceae bacterium
CGTCGGCGCGTGCGCCAGGAGCTGCGCCAGTGTCACGTGGGCGGCTCGCGCAACCTGCTCGTCCGGACTGCTCGCGAGCTCTTCGGCCAGCGCACGCTCGGTGCGCGTGCCGTTCGCGTCCAACACCTCGGTGCGCAGCGTCTGTGGCTTGCCAAAGCCACAAAGCAGGCCAAGCGCGCTGAGCAGCACGAGTTGGCGCGTCGCCGTTCGGGCGCGTCGCAAGTGTCGCGCGCCGACTGCCGCCATCAGCAGCAACGCCGCAAGCCCAAGCGTGGAGGCAGTGTGGGCTCGGCCCGCCACGGAGAGCGAGGAGCATCCGGTGGCAGCTGCGGGGGGCGCGCTCCGATACGAGTCGATCGCTCCCTCTTCGTCGTCGTCCGCCAGTGTGCGCTTCTGCGTCTCGCCGGGGGAAGCGTAAGGCCACATGGTGGCCGCGGGATCGGCCGAGCTCTCGCCCAGACCCAGCAGATGACCGGTCTCGTGCGTCAGCACGGCGGCCAAGTCGTAGCGATCGGTTGGCGCGCTTTCGTGCTCATCGAGGAGCGCGAACTTGGTCTCTCCGTTCACCAGGATGTCGGCGTCGAGTAATCGTCCGGTCGTGACTTCGTAGGTGACGACCGTGATAGCGAGCTTGCGCCGCTCGTAGGGCCATTGCGAAAGCAGGTAGACGCCGTTGGTCGAGGCTTGTCCGTGGTGGCCGGGAGTCGCCATCGGCGCGCCCGCTTCGATCACGACATCCGGCACCCGCGGCAGGCCGCGCCAGGCTTCGAGGCCCGCCTCGAGCGCCGTACGTACCTCGCCTGCCGGCAGCAGTGCTTCGAGCTTGGGGTCGAGCTGCACCCGGACCGTGCTGCCAGCCCAACGGATACGCTTGCCCGCCTCGGAGGTGTTGATGGTGTAGGCGCGGGCAGGAAGCGCGTGGCCAAGCAGGTTCGCGGCCACGAGACAAACTATAGCGCCAAACGAGGACTGCACCCTCCCTTATGATTTGCACAGGCCATGCTGGTTGTCCAGTGTGAAAGGAAAGTTACTTCCACAGCGGATTTTGCTTTGTCTACGCTCCGGTCCAATCCGACCACAGGACGGGCGGGGCTGGACGTCGGTGTTGTCGCCTCAACCGGCGGATGGGTCGCTCTCGGAGAACCACTCGCTCACGAACTCTTCGGGCTGTAGTCGCTTCGGCGGCTTGGCGGTTTGCTTGGCAGTGCCGGCGTAGATGAAGCCGACGATGGCATCGTGGCTGGCAAACCCCAGTGCGCGCTTGACCTGCTCGTCGTAGGCGGCATCGCCGGTGCGCCAGATCGCCGCATAGCCGCGCGCGTGCAGCGTGAGCAACATGCTCTGCGTGGCAGCGCCTGCCGCTAGCACTTGCTCGACGGCCGGCACCTTGGCTTGGCTCTGCACATGCGCGCCCACCACCAAGATGAGTGGCGCCCGCAATGCCTTGCCGCGCATCTGCGCGAGCTGCTCGTCCGAAGTGCTCGGGTTGTGGCGCCGCAGGGTGTCTGCCATCAGCTCCCCGAGTCGTTCGCGCGCGGCACCGCGCACCACGCGCACGCGTAGCGGATGTAGCGTCCCATGATCGGGTGCACAGGCGGCTGCTTCGAAGCACAAGCGCAGCGTCTCTGCATCCGGAGCCGGCTCGCCGAGCTTGCCGTTCGACGCGCGGGTGGTGAGTGCGGTGATTGCGTCCATTGCCATCGTCGTGGTTCTCCGCTTGGCGTGCTGTGCCTGCGCCCGCTGCTGTGTCGAGATGTCTGTTCACTCCCGTCGTCGGTGGCCGTGCCGCGCGACGAGGTGATGGCGTGTATGTAGCGGTGCGTGGTTGTGCTTGGGCATACAGGGATGAGCGGGGCTGCGACCTTGCAAGTTCCCACTCTTGATTATCACCGTGCTACGCTGAACACGTGGATATGCGGTGCCTTGCGCGTGTCGCACTGAGGAAACCCCATGGGAGCCGTGTCGATTGACCACCGCGCTCCGGGGGGAGCCCTGGGAGCCGGTTCAAAGCTAGGGCGCTACGAGGTGCTTGCCAAGCTTGCGGCTGGCGGCATGGCGGTCGTCTATGTCGCGCGTGCCTCTGGCGTGGCGGGCTTCGAGCGCTTGGTTGCGGTGAAAGTGCTGCACGCGAACCTCGCGCACGAAGAGGAATTTATCAAGATGTTCCTCGACGAGGCGCGCCTCGCTGCGCGCATTCGTCATCCCAACGTCGTGCCGACCATCGACATCAGTGATTCGGAAGAATCCGGATACTTCATTGTAATGGACTACATTGAGGGCGACCATTTGGGTCAGATCCTCGCGAGCGCACACAAGGAGAACGCGAAGCTTCCGTTGCCTGTCACGCTGCGCGTGATCGTGGATGCCTTGGGTGGTCTGGGTGCCGCGCACGACCTCGTCGACGAGGCTGGCAAGCACTTGCACCTCGTTCATCGTGATGTCTCTCCGCACAACATCATGGTGGGACGCGACGGTGTGGCGCGCCTGACTGATTTCGGCGTGGCCAAAGCCGAGGATCGCCTCACGCACACGCGGGATGGCCAGGTGAAGGGCAAGCTCGCCTACATGGCGCCGGAGCAAGCCGCCAGCGGGCAGACCGACTCGCGTTCCGACCTCTTCTCCATGGGCGTCATCCTTTGGGAGTGCGTCACCGGCCGTCGGCTTTTCCGTGCCGACAGCACTGCCGCGACGCTCCACAGATTGTTGCATGACGAGGTGCCGAAGCCGTCCACTGTGGATCCGACGCTCGAACCGCTCGACGCCGTGTTGATGAAGTCGCTCGCTCGCGAGCCCGCCGATCGCTACCAGAGCGCCGAGCAATTCGCGCAAGCCGTCGAAGAGGTTGCGTCCACCGTGGGAGGGCTGGCTTCGCTGCGCGGCGTGAGCAAGGCGGTCAAGCAGTTCGCAGCCGCCAAGCTCAAGCGCGACAAGAAGCTGATCGACGACGCGATCAGGTCTCTGCGGGTTACGGACGCAGACAGCGCAGGCTTCTCCTCGGATTCTCTCTCGGAGCCATCGAACCCTTCGGCGTCCAACATCTCCGTGGCCAGTGGTTCGCTCAGCACGCCCAGGGCCAGCGGCGTGTTCTCGCACGCAACCAGGCCCGGTGTGAGGGCGCGGAGACGGGATGCCGAGGGTCGTCCGCAGGGCGGGCCGATCGTCATGCCACCGCCAGCGCCGCTTGCCGTGCCGCCGCCGCTCGGCTTCCTCCCGTCGACGATGCCCGAACCGCTGAGCGGCGACGACCTCTCCTTCGATGGTAAGTCGCCGCCAACGGCTGCGCGCCGCAAGCTTCAGATTGCGGTGCTGGTGTTCGGCGTCGTTGCAGTGGCCGTGGGATTCTGGCTGAACCAGAAGAGCGCGAGGGAAACCGTCCGCGTGCGCCAGATCAAGGCGCGGCAAGCCGTGTCCGCCGCGCAAGTCGCGCCGCCCGCAGCTCCCCGACCCGCCGAGCCGGTGGCCGCTCCCAGCCCGAGCGCCGTGCGGACCGCGCCAACTGGCGCGCAAGCGGCGGATCCGTCGGCAGCGCCTACCGCTGCGTCGCAGAAGCCGGCTGCACTGCAGGTCGCCACGCCCGTCGTCCGGAAGCCGCGGCGTGATCAGCCTGCGCCTACCAAGCGCGCAGAGGCGCCCAAGCCTGCGCCGTCGCCGCGGCGCACCGACGGTCTGCCGGACTTCCTGCCCAACCCGTATCAAAACTAAACAGGAACGCATGGAGCGCGATGTGGATCGCGGTCCAGGCGTCTCTGTTTAGCGGTTTGAGCGGGTCGGCGCTGGCGGCCATTCCGCGGCCAGCTCGCGGGGCGTTGGCAGGAGAAACTCTGGGAGCCGGCAGTGGAATTGCGCCTTTCGGGTCGTCGCTCGTATCATGGGCGCTGGACCCGATGCGAGACGACTGGGAGGACAAGACCGTCATTGCGAACGATGTGGCGCGTGCGACCACGTCAGGGCGCAAGCGGGCACAGCTCATCGTGCTGGCGGGCGCGAATGTCGGCGAGATGTATGAGCTCAAGACCTCGCTCATCATCGGGCGCGGTCGCGAAGCCGACATTCGCATTCAGGGTGACGGCATTTCGCGCAAGCACGTGCGGCTCTTGCTGACCGCGGACAAGGCGGTGCTCGAAGATCTCGGCTCGACCAACGGTTCGTTCGTGAATGGCGAGCGCGTCACGACCTGCGAGCTGGAGGACGGCGACAAGATCCAAGTCGGCACCGCCACCATCCTGAAGTTCACGCGCCAGGACGAGCTCGACGAAGGCTTCCAGCGCCAGATGTTCGAGTCGGCCTCGCGCGACGCGCTGACGCAGATCTACAACAAGCGCTTCTTCTTGGAGCAGCTCCACAGCGAATACGCATATGCGGCGCGCCACTCGACAGACCTTTCGTTGATCATGTTCGACATCGACCACTTCAAGCTGATCAACGACACCTACGGTCATCCGGCTGGGGACGCCGTGCTCGCCGAGCTCGCGCGCGCGGTGATCCCGGCGATCCGCACCGAGGACGTTTTTGCTCGCTACGGTGGTGAGGAGTTCGCCATTCTCTCGCGCACCACGACGCGTGCCGCCGCGTTGGTCGTGGCGGAGCGCTTGCGCAAGACCATCGAAGAGCAGGCCTTCGCGCACGAAGGCACGCGCCTATCGGTCACGGTCAGCATTGGCGTCGGTTACATGCCAAACGCTGTCATCACCTCGCCGGAGCAGCTCGTGAACGTCGCCGACAAAGCGCTCTACCAGGCCAAGCGGGCCGGCCGAAACCGCGTCGTCTGTGCCGACTAGGCGCTCGGGCAGGGGCTGTGTGAGAGGCAAGGACGTGGCTTCCGGAGCCTCGCCTGCTGTAGACTTGTAGCCATGCTGGAAG
>JADGRG010000602.1 GCA_017881145.1 Sandaracinaceae bacterium
GGGGCTGCCGGCCTCCAGCAAGACCCGTTGGGCCACGATGTCCTGCTGGGTGCAGGCCCCAAACGCCACGCAGCTGAGGGCGGCGACAACGCGAGCGCTGGCTACGGAGCGAGACATAGCGGGATTCTACTGCTCTTCGCGCAGGCTCGAAAGCCGAGCGCGCAGGGCAGCCGTCTCGAAGCTGTGCGGGTGCTTGGCCAGGAACTCCTCGATGGCGCTGGTTTCGTCCGCATCGCGTCCCAGAGCTGCCAGCGCCTGGATGCGCAGCACGCGCGCCTCCTGCGTCAGCGTCCCGCCACGCACCAAATAGGCATTGAGACTGCCCAGGGCCCGTGTCGGATCCTTGAGCTGCACGAGTTGCATCTGTCCGAGCGAAACCAGTACGGTCTGCGCTTCTTCGCTCTCGGGATAGTCGTGGCGCACCGTCTCGTAGGTCGTGCCCGCTTCGGCGAATCGACCCTCGCGCATCAGCTTGCGCGCATCGCGCAGGAGCTCGGCTGCGCTCAGGCGCGCCGGAACCAGCTCTTCGGCTTTCGCTGCTGGCTGCAGCTCTTCCTTGGTGAGGAGCTTGGCGCTCTGCTCGGTGCCATGGCTGCTCGACTTGGCGAGTGCTTCGGGCTTGGGCGCGAACGCCACTTGTGTCTCCAGCAGCTTCGCATAGGTGATCTCTTGCGTCTCACCTGCCACCAGATGCAGCTCGCGTTCCATCAGCACCTGGCCGCTGCCGTTGCGGACCACCAGATGGTGCGCGCCGACGGGGATCAGCGACGAAAGCGGTGCCATACCGATCGGCTGGTCGTCGAGCAGGGCCTCTGCAGCCATGGGCTCGCCGTGCACGTTGATGGTGGCCGACACGGGATCGTGCCAGAGCGCGGTGGGGCCGAGCAGCGCCCAGGAGGGTGCTTCCTCCGAGCGGCTCATCGGTTTCAAGTCTGCACGCGCGCTCGATACGGTGGAGCGCTCATGCGCGCTCACGATTTGCGTCTGGCCTTCGCGACCGACTCGCACCTTGCCATTGAGCACGGTGGTCACGACGCCTTCGCCGTTCGGAGCGCGCTCCACGGAAAACGCCGTGCCGATCGCGGTCGAAGCCACTCCGTCCGCCACGATCGATAGGCTCATGCCTTCCGGTTGTGTGGCGAGCCGCGTCGACGCCTTGCCCGAGAGCAGGTCCAGGCGACGCGCACGGGTTGCGAGCTTGGAGAGCCGCATCCGGCTCTGCGCCGCAAGGCACACGTTGATATCGGGATCGATGAGCACGCAGGCGGCGCCGTTTCCGGTCTCGATCAGGCTGCCTTCCGCAAGCAGCGTTCGGCCGACCGTGGCAGCCACGCCGCCCACGCTCACGTTGCCCGACGCATACACCAACTCGGCCCGCAGCAGCGTCACGGCCTGTGCGCCGCGCAGCTCCTCTGTGTCCGAACGCTCCGAGTGCTTGGGCGATGGCCGAACGTAAAGCGCAAACACCGCGGCGGCAGCCAGCGCGAAGCTCGCGACCGCCAACACCCGCGCACGATTGTCCCGCAAGGAGCGGACTTCGGCGACACGTGGCGCTGTGTCTTCGGCTTCCATGCGCTGCAGCGCTGCATCGACCAGGGCGCGTGAGACGTCATCGGGTTGGTCGTTGAGCGTGCTGAGCTCGGCGTAAACCTCGAGCTCTCTGGTGCACTCGGGATGCTCTTGCGCGAAGTGCTTGCAGAACGATGTTTCGTCACCGGTCAGCGCTTCACTCAACGCTTGCCGGTCCATGAGCGCAGACCATTTTTCGTACTTGCGTTCGTACTCGCGTGCATGCTCGCGTTCGTAGCCATTTCGAGGGTCGCTCATCACTTCTTCTCCTGCCCATGCGCACCGAGGCGCATGTCGCGCGTGATCACCTTGCGGAGCTGTTTGCGCGCGGCAACCAGTCGGTCTTTGATCGTGCCAACCGGGTTCTGTGTGAGCTCGGCGATCTCTTCGGTCGTGTAGCCGAGCGTATGTTTCATAACCAGGACTTCACGCCGCGCCGCGGGCAGCTCGTCGAGATACTCCTCGACTGAGCGTGGCGTCGACTGTCCCGACGGTGTCTCTTCCGGAGCGACGCCCACCGTTTCGGCGTCGATGAAGCCGCCGAAGTGCCAGGGCTTGCGGCGTTGCTCTCGCGCATGGCGCAGCGAAGTGCGCACTGTGATGCGATCTGCCCAGCGTTCGATGGACGAGATGTCCTTGTATGTGCCCGCCGAACGCAGGATCTCGATCAGCGCGAGCTGGGAGGCGTCCTCGGCGTCCGCGCCGTTGCGCAGCAGGCGCCGGCTGATGCGCTTGACGCGTGCCGCCAGTCGGTGGGCGAGCACGCGCTGCGCATGCTTGTCGCCACCTGCGACCCGCCTCATCAGCGAAAGGTCTGCGGCTACTGCGCCATCGACGGGAATGTTGGACACGCTGTGCATGCAACCCTGCATGTCTGATATTGGGCGGGAAGCCGGAAAAGGGTCGGATGTTTCGACACTCGGCCGCCGGCATGCCGCACGACTCGGTGGTGGCTCAAGTCGCGAGGCCTAAGCCTGCGGATTCAGCGAAGAATTGCCACGCCGGCCTGGGTGAGTAGCCTGAGCGCGTGGGGGGAGAGCACGGTCTGCGCAGGGTCGGTCGCCTGAGATACGTACTCGAAATTGTTCAGCAAAACGTCGCAGCCGAGGCTGACGAAGAGGCCGAGCCAAGGGGTGACCGCGAGCTCCGCGCGGATCGCCGGGGAAAGCGCGATCACCGCCCTGGTGCGGGCCGGGTCGATGCCGCGCTCGGTCGGAGTGGTCAGCGTGCGACGGTTCAGGAAGTCGGCGGTCACGGAAAGCTGACTGTCCAGCGATAGCGAGCGGAAGTGGAAGCGGTAGCCGCCGCCGAGCGTGATCGGGTGGCGCGTCAGTGCGAGCACGACGTCGCTGCCGACTCGGTCCTCCGCCAAGATGGCGTAGCCCGCAATCAAGAAGGGGCCGGTGCTGGCGAACCACCCCGCGCTCACGCTCACGCCGCTCTGCCAGGGAACCTTCGCAGCGAAGGTGTTGCCGCAATAGCCTGCTGCCAGTCGCAGCATGCCCGGCTCTGGCGTCGGCGCAGGTGGCGGCGGTGGCAAGGGCGCTTCCACGATGTGGATTTCGGCGGGCTCACCCGCGACAGGCTCTCCGTGCAGGAGTGCTTCGGCTGCACCGCGTGCGATCATCGCCACGGCTTCGGCAGCTGCAGCCATGCTTTCCTGTCGCACGAGCAGTGGCCGCACCACGATGCGCTCGCCCGCCGCATCCATTGCGTAGATGAACCAGTGGTCGGTCGGCCGCGGATCGAGCCAGAGCACGCCGAGGGCTGCATGCTCGTGCGCGAGCTCTTTGCCCGAGAGCACGCGCTGCTCGATGGCGGGAGTCTCGGCCGCCGGCGGCAGCGTCAAGAGCACCAGCTGCGTGTTGACGAGCTCGAGCTGGGTTGCGAGCGCATCCTGCAGCGATGCGCGCGTCTCCGCACCCAGGCTTTCCGGCACGACGAACACCATGGCTGCGCCTGAGGTCTGTGTGCGCGCTACATGTGGGGCCACAAAAAGGCCGAAAAACACAGCGAGCAGCGCAGATACTCGAGTCACGTCGCGACCATAGCGCGTCTTGTCTTCTCGCACGCGCACAAACCACGTTACCCTGATGGGATGCAGCCTGGGATGTTCTGGTCAGCGTGTTTGCTCGTCGCTCTTGTCACGCTCGTGGCTGGCTGCGGTTCCATCCACCCGCACAGGGCCAAGACGCCACTGACTCGGGAGGTTGGCAGCGGTGATCCGGAAGCGCCGCCGTCCCTTGCCGTCTTGCCGGAGATGGCGCACGGACCCGCTGCTTCGAGCGAGCACGTGCACCAAGGCTTCAGCATGGCCATGCAAGTCTTCCGCGAGACGTTGCCACAGCCTCCGGTGGATCGTTCGAACGTGAATCTGCAGAGCTGGGTCGACAAGGTCGTCACACCTTGGCTCGAGAAGCGCCGCGACGGTGTCGACGAGACGCGCTACCAGTTTGGCGCCGAGCCATCCGTGAGTGCTTCCGAAGCGGTGGTCGCGCACGCAGTGCTCGGGCTCTTGCAGGAAGACACCGCGCTCGAACTGGCGCACATCCCGCCACCGGCCGAGCTCGACAAGGAGCCCGAGGTTGCGGAGATGTTCACAGTGCTGATTCGCAACCAGGCCCACCCTTTCGTGGCGTCCGCGCTCAAAGAGTTTCGGCTCTGCGCCAAGACCAGCGACGACGAGGGCAGTGAGCTGCGGCGCTGGGCAGCATTTTGCCACGCCCGTTTCGACCGCTTGCGCGACGCCTACGCCATGCAGTGAGCGCGACGCGGTTGGCAGCCAAGCGCTGCCGCCGCAGACGCGTCGCACTTCAGTTCGGGCTTCGCGCCGGAGCGTTTCGGCGTTTGGGCGCTGCAGCCGTCAGCGGCGCGATCTCGACGCGGTTCTTGCCGGAACCTTTGGCCGCATAGAGCGCCCGGTCGGCGGCCTCCACCAGGTGTTCCGCTTTGCAGCCCTTGCTGCCCGTGACATGCACGACGCCCACGCTCACCGTCAAGCGCAACGGCCCGCCCGCGGACCGGACGCGCAGGTCCTCGACGGCGCTGCGGATGCGCTCGGCAAAGGCGACGGCTCCGCGGCGATGCGCTTGTCTTTCTTCTGTACATACGTACAGTGGCGCGATGCCGCAGTTCTCCGACGATTTCGGGCCCTTTGCGGGTCCTCGCAAGAGTCCCTGGCGCACGCCGGCAGGCCTCGCCGGGGTGCTGGCCGGTGTGCTGGAAGGCTGGCAAGGCGAGAATTCTCTCTGGCGTAACGTGGCGTTGCATGAGCGCTTGCCGGCGGAGCCAGCTGTCTACAGCGAGCTGCCGCCGGAGCTTGCGCCGCAGCTCGTGAAGGCGCTCGCGACGCGCGGGATCGAGCGTGTGTATTGCCATCAGCGCGAGGCCTTCGAGCTGGCCAGTGGCGGACGCGACTTGGTGATCGCTACGCCGACCGCTTCGGGCAAGAGCCTTTGCTACAACCTGCCGGTGCTGCAAGCGCTTGCCGAGGAGCCGCAGGCGCGTGCGCTCTACCTCTTCCCGACCAAAGCGCTCTCACGCGACCAAGAAGTCGCGCTGCGCTCGCTCTTGCAGGATGCGGGGCTTTCGCACGGCGCCATCACCTACGACGGCGATACCCCGGCCGATGCCCGCCGCGCGGCGCGTGATCGCAGCGGCGTGATCCTGACCAACCCGGACATGCTCCACACCGGCATCCTGCCGCATCATGCGGCGTGGGCGCGGCTCTTTTCGAATCTTCGCTACGTGGTGATCGACGAGCTGCACACCTATCGCGGCGTGTTCGGCTCGCATCTGGCGAACGTGCTGCGGCGCCTTCTGCGCGTGGCGCGTTTTCACGGCGCCGATCCCAAGTTCATCTTTGCCTCGGCGACCATCGGCAACCCACAGGAACATGCCTCGCGCATGCTGGGGCGCGAAGTTTCGTTGGTCGACAAGAGCGGAGCGCCCAAAGGTCCGCGTCGCATCATCGTCTACAACCCACCGGTCGTGAACGCCGAGCTCGGGATCCGCGCCAGCTACATCAAGACGTCCGTGCGCCTGGCGGCCGATCTGGTGAGCGCGGGCGTGAGCACGCTGGTCTTCGGTCAGTCGCGTAACAACGTCGAGATGATGCTGAAGTATCTGCGCGAGCGCTTGGCGCGCGAGAAGCTCGACCCGAATACGGTGCACGCCTATCGCGGCGGCTATCTGCCGCAGGAGCGACGCGAGATCGAGCGTGCCTTGCGCGACGGCGAGATCGCGTGCGTGGTGGCGACCAATGCGCTCGAGCTGGGCATCGACATCGGTGCGCTGGATGCTGTCGTGTGTGCGGGCTATCCCGGAACCGTAGCCGGGCTTTGGCAGCGCTTCGGTCGCAGTGGGCGGCGCGGCAACGAGAGCCTGGCACTCTTGGTCGCTTCGAGTGCTCCGCTCGATCAATACTTTGCTGGCACACCGCAGAGCTTGCTCGGCGCATCGGTGGAAGAGGCGCGCATCGATCCCGACAACGTCGAGATCCTGGTGCAACACGTGAAGTGTGGGGCCTTCGAGCTGCCCTTCGAAGCCGACGAGTCCTTCGGCGATGTGCCGTCGGCAGTGGTCGGCGACGCGCTCGGTTTTCTCGCGGACCACAGGCTCTTGCACAAGGTGACCGGCGCAAACGGCCGCGCCGTCTATCATTGGGCGAGCGATGCCTACCCGGCCAATCATGTCTCGCTGCGTTCGATTGGCTGGGACAACTTCGTGGTGGTGGATCTGGACCGTGAAGCAGTGATCGCCGAGATGGACTTCCGCTCCACGCACACCATGCTGCACGAGCAGGCCATCTACCAACACAGCGGCGAGCAATATCAGGTCGAGAAGCTCGACTTCGAGAACCACAAAGCCTTCGTGCGCAAGATCGATTCCGACTACTTCACCGATGCGATGACGCACGTGCGAGTCGCGGTCCTGGAAGAAGAGAAGACCGCGAAGCACGGCGCTAGCGAGCAGCTCGCGATCAGCTGTGGCGAAGTGAGCGTGATCGAGAAGGTCGTGGGCTACAAGAAGATCAAGTTCCACACGCACGAGAACGTCGGCTACGGTGACGTGCGTTTGCCCGAGATGCAGATGCACACCAGCAGTCTGTGGTTGACCGTCCCGGAAGCCGTGGTGGCGGCGCAGCCCGTGGCGCGTCCGGAAGTGATCGACGCGCTGCGAGGCCTCGGTCATGCGCTGCACACGGTCGCGAGCGTGAGTTTGATGGTCGATCCCCGCGACCTTGGCCACACGCTCGGTGACCGCAAGGATCCAGAGCTGCCGCCGAGCAAGGGAGATGTGGGCGCGCCGGGTTTCGATCCGACCATCTTCGTGTACGACCGCATGCCCGGTGGCGTGGGTCTTGCGCCGCGCCTCTATGACGAGCGCGAAGAGCTGCTGCGCCGGGCTCGTCGGTTGATCGAGGCTTGTCGCTGCGAGCTGGGGTGCCCGGCTTGTGTGGGTCCGTTGGCCGGCAACGTTCCGTTGCAGAACGAGCTGCCCTCACGCCGGCGCATTGCTGTGGCACTCTTGTCGGATCTCGGCATCGGCGCGACCCACTGAGGAGCCATGGACTTTCGGCAGAAACTTGCGCGCTTGAAGTCACCCGTAGGACGCAACGCAGAAGCGGAGCCGACCGAGGATGCAAGCACGCATGAAGCACCGGCTCGCTCTTCGCGCATCGAGCACTTGCGCGCGCTGATCGGAGAAGTCGTGCAGCGCGACCACCGGCGCGAGGTGCGTCGCGAGGCGGACGTGGCCGCTGCGCCCAGAGCGTTGCCATGGCCTGCCGTCGACACTCCGCACGGGCCTTTGCATGTGGTCGAACGCTGGCTCGATCCTGCGCATCATCACGGCAACGCGCCGGTGGCAGGAGCGCTTGCCTATTCGGCGCGCACGCTGGCTGCACTCGCGCTCGATCCCAGCGTCGCCGAGCTGGACCTCTCGCGCATGCTCTTGCTCGACACCGAAACCACCGGTCTCTCGGGCGGCACGGGCACGGTGGCCTTCTTGGTGGGGCTAGCGAGCTTCACCGATGGTGTCTTGCGTATCGAGCAGCTGATCGTGCCGAGCTTGGGTGCGGAGGCACCGGTGCTGGCGCGTCTGGCCGAGTGCTTGCGTCAAGCGAGCTGCGTCGTCACTTACAATGGTAAGTCCTTCGACTGGCCGCTCCTGCGCACTCGCTACGTGCTCTCGCGCATGGCCGTGCCGCCGCTGCCACCGCACGTCGATCTCCTGCACGTCAGCCGTCGCATCTGGAAGCCGCGCTTGGGCGGCGTGCGGCTGACCCAGGTGGAGCGCGAGATCCTGCGTTTCGAGCGTGAAGGCGACATCGACGGCGCGGAGATTCCCGCGCGCTACTTTGGCTTCCTGCGCGATGGGTTGGCGGAGCGCCTGCTACCCGTGATCGAGCACAACCAGAACGACCTGATCGCGCTGGCGGCGATGCTGGGCAAGCTGTCCGCGCACTTCGAATGCGCGGACAAGAACGCCGACGCTCGTGATTCGCTGGCGTTCGCGCGCCTTGCGATGCGGGCTAGCGAGACCGCACGCGCTTTCGACTTCGTCAAAGCGGCGCTCGAAGGCGAGGGCACGAGCACGCTCAAGGCTTCGGCGCTGGCTCTGCTCGGCGACTTGCATCGGCGTCAGGGCGATGCGCAGGCTGCGGCAGCCGTGCTGGAGGAGGGGCTTCTGCTCATCACCGATGCGTCCGCGTCGGCGCAAGCCCACTTCGTGCTGGCCAAGCTCTACGAGCACGAGCTGAGCGAGCTTGCGCTGGCCAACCGGCACGCGCTGCACACCGAGCTCGCCGAGGGGCCAGTCGCGCATGGTCGTCGTCTCGGTCGTTTGCGTCGCCGACTCCTCTTGCGTCAGGCAGTGTCTTCACCGGAGGTTACGCCCTGATGCCAGTGACTTGGACCATCGTCGGCGTCGACTGCGCGACGCAGGAAGAACGTATCGGCCTGGCGCGCGGCACGCTCGACGTGCACGGCAAGCTCACGGTCGAGCGCGTGACGCTCGGCACCGCGGGCGAGTCGGCGGCGGCCACCATCTCGCAGTGGATCCACGGCAAGCGCCACTTCATCTTGGCGATGGACGCACCACTGGGCTGGCCGTCCGCGCTCTCCAAGGCACTCGCGTCGCACAAAGCAGGCGCCGCGATCGATGTGAGCTCGGATGTGCTCTTTCGACGCAGCACCGATCGCTTGGTCCAACGGACGCTCGGCAAGTGGCCACCGCCCGTCGGGGCCGATCGCATCGCACGCACCTCGCAGGCTGCGCTCTCGCTCCTTGCGCAGGTGCGCGACATGGCCGACCGCGAAGTGCCTCTGGCCTGGAAGCAGGGACACGACTCCGGTGCGATCGAGGTCTACCCGAGTGCGTCGCTGACCGGGCGCCGTCTGGCGATCACTGGCTACAAGTCCGACACGGCGCAGGCCCGCAAGGCGCGCGCCGAGATCCTGCGACGGCTTACGGAGGAGATCTCCATCACGGTCACGACCGACCTGATGATCGAGGACGCCGACCTGCTCGATGCGCTGGTCAGCGTGCTGGCCGGGGCCGACTTCGCCCGCGGTCTGTGCATCGAGCCGGAGGATCTGCGCGCGGCCAAGAAGGAAGGCTTCATCTGGTTTCGAGGCACGGGCCAGCGCCCGCTCGCCTATTGATCCAAGTGACGGGTGCTTGCGCCGAGAGCGCAGTCCAGCTCGCGCTCTCGGCGACCGCGAGCCTGGTGCTAGGCTCGCTGCACTGGTCTCGGTGCTGGCGCGCTCCCCGATGCCGTCGAACATGGATGCAGCGCCTTCCGAACGCTGCGCATCCTGACAGTCGCACCGTTTTGCCGATTTGCGCTCTGCGTCATCGGTGCAGGGGCTTGCCATGCGGGCACCGCGTCCAGCGTGGCTGGACGCGGACTTTGCCGTGCGGCGAGGTGCGCTTACTTGGAATGCGAGATGGCACCACCCCGCAAACGCGGCTCTCCGCTGCCTGGTGCGGTAGCGTTGGGCCTGCTAGCTGCGCTCGCACTTCCGTGCAGAGCTTACGGCCAATGCGGGGCAAACCTTACAGAATGCTATCAGTGTCACGAGACCCAGCGTGCGCTGCCGGTGCTCGCAGGCGGCGAACCGTGGCACGGCGATCATGCATTCGGTGATTTCTGCGTGCAATGCCACGAGGGCGACCCGCAAGCCAAGGATCTCGTCAAGGCGCATGCGGGCTTGGTCTCGCCAATGTCGGATGTGCAAGCGAGCTGCGGTAAGTGTCACGTACCGACCGAGGTTGCGGGCGCCTATCGGTCACGGAAGCTTGCATCGCGCCGGATTGGCGCTCTGCCTTCGGCCGCCAGGCCGAGCGCGCCGCGTGGCCAGGGCAACCTGATCCTAAGTGGGCTCATCTTGCTGGTCGGAACCGTCGGCTCCGGCTACATCGTCCGGAACGAGCGGCGGCTGCGCGCGATGGCTGTAGAGCCGGGGAGCAAGCTATGAACCCCGCAAACTTGCTTGGGCGCGAGACGTGGTCACCGTATCTAGCCGGAGCTGGACTTGGCGTCGTCACCACCATCTCGATGGCGCTCTTCAGCAAGCGCTTGAGTGGATCGGGAGCCTATCAACACTTGTCAGGATATCTCGGCCGCGAGCTCGCGCCGAAAGACGTGTATTGGAAATACGTCATACCCACGGGCGTCACCTGGGAAGTCTGGCTGCTCATCGGCACCTTGCTTGGAGCCCTGGCTTCGGCGCTCGCCAGCGGCAGCTTCCGAGTGCGCATGCTGCCCGATTCGCAGTGGTCCGAAGTCTTCGGGCCGAGCGTCGGCAAGCGCTGGCTCATCGTGTTCCTGGGGACGTGCCTGATCGAGTTCGCTGCGAGCCTTGCCGGCGGTTGCACGGCGAGTCTCGCAGTTTCAGGAAGCGCCGTGCTCGCACCCGGCGGCTTCGTGTTCATCGCCGGAATGTTCGCCGGCGGCATTCCCGCTGCGCGGTTGCTCTACCGAAAGCGCCCCGGCGGGGAGAGCTGAACATGCAGATCGTTGCGCCGCTAGCGATCGGCATCGGCTTCGGGTTCGTCCTGCAGAAGGGGCGCCTGGGCCACTACGACACGATCGTGAACGTGTTCAGGTTCAAAGACCTTAGGGTGCTCAAGTTCCTGATGTCCGCGCTGATGGTGTCCATGCTGGGGATTCAGGCGTTGAGATCACTCGGCCTGGCTGAGGAAGTGCCCGTCGCGCACAGCTACCTGGTTGGGAACTTGTTGGGCGGCGTGCTCTTCGGCATGGGCATGGCGGTCGCCGGCTTCTGCCCGGGCACCGTTGCCGCTGGCGCAGGCGAAGGCCGGCTCGACTATCTCATCGCCGGCAGCTTCGGTCTCTACGCCGGTGCCGTGCTCTTCGGCCTCGCATATCCGAAGCTGATGCCGCTCCTGGGCAACCTCGCGAACCTCGGAGCGATCACCGCCGCGGAGCTTTTTCACGTCGACGCCTGGCTGCCCGTGCTCCTCTTCTGGGAGCTTGGGCTTCTGATCTTCTATCTGATCGAACGAGGTCCGCTGCGACCGCGCTAAACAGAGACGCCTGGACCGCCCGTTTGACGCGCAGCATTACCGTGGTACTGTGGAGGCATGTCGCTCCCTCAATCCAAGGTCACGGCGCAGGGGCAGATCTCCGTTCCCGCCGAGATTCGTCGGAAATTGGGCATCGGTCCGGGCTCTGTTCTCGAGTGGGACCAGCAGGGGGAGACAGTCGTCGTCCGCAAGGCAGGCCGATACTCTTCGGAGGACATTCATCACGCTCTTTTTGCGGAGCCGCCCAAGCCTCGCAAGCTCCGGGACCTGAAGGA
>JADGRG010000603.1 GCA_017881145.1 Sandaracinaceae bacterium
CGCTGACCTCGGCGCTCGATCTAGTGATCAGCCCGGGCACCTCGGTGGCGAACATGGCAGGAGGGTTGGGAGTGCCGACATGGCTACTGGCGCCGGAGCACCTGGTCTGGCAGGCACTCGGAACCGATCGCATTCCGCTTCTGCCATCGGTGCAGGTGATCAACCGTGCCTGGAACGCCAGCTGGGACACCGTGCTCTCCGGCGTGGGCGAGAAGCTACGCAGGCGCGTCGCAGCTGCGCGCTAGCAGTTCCGCAGCCATCAGCTGCGTTCTAGCAACGCCCTGGCAAGCGCCGACGCATTGCCTTGTGCACGCAGCGCCAGCCCTGGAGCCGACACGATCTCCCTGCGCAGCCTGGCGGCAGACTGGGCAGCCAGCGCTGCGCCATGTCCAGGCTCCACTTGCGCACCGCGACCTGCGCCGAGCTGCGCGAGGGCCGTTGTGAGCTGTCCACTGGCAGCACGCAGCTGGCGTTGCCCGATGTCGACTTCGGAAAGTGCCGCAGCCACGGCTTGCTTCGCCTGGCTGCCACCGCCGGGCACGTCGAGGCGCAGCTCGTCGAGCCCACCTTCACCGAAGAGGGTCCCAGCAATGTCGGGCAGGGTGATCGTCAGTGTCGTCACGGGCGCAAAGGCCTGCGACCCGTGCACGAGCTCGACCGCGAGCGTGGTTCCGTCGAGCGCAACAGCTCCAGCAGTGTGAGTGCCCTGCACCAGCGGCTCCAGCTCGCCCAACACCTGGTGCAACGCTTGATCGAGCGAGGCGTCTGGCCCCTCTGAGGCCCGTGCGGCCAGCTCAGCCGCGCGCTGCAGGCCGCTTGCGACCGAGTGCAGAGCCGCACTGGCTTCACGCAACACGCCCAGAGCCTGCATGGCTTCTTGCTCCGCCTGCGAGAATGTCCGCCCCTGCACGAACCCGACGCCGAGCATGCCGCCTGTCCCTGCCGCGCCGCCGCTCGGGGCGACAGCCCCTCCGGGTAGACCGCCCGCTCTCTGCGCCAGCAGCATCGCCGCCGGGCTCGATGCGCCAGGAGTGTTCGGGCTGTGGTTTACGAAGGTGAGCGCCATGCGACCCAACTCTCTATCGGACGAAGTGGCTCTCCGATTGAGCCTGCGCGCGCGTAAGGACAACGCGCACATCCACGCTCGCGCCGAGAGTTTGACGCAGCGCCGGAAACCGTTGGCGCCGAACCTTCGCTCCGCCGGCTCGCAATGCCCAGACTCGCGCGATCCAGCAGCGTTCACGGCGGGTTTGCATGGCTGCGCCGCACGGCACGCTCCTTGCTGTCGCTAGCGTTGATGATGCCGAAGCCTTCGCTCCGTGCTGCAAGGTGGCTGCTCTGGTCTTGGCCGGGCGCCAGCGCTGCATTACCGCTGCTGCTTGCGCTGACCCTGCCATCGATCGGCCACGCGCAGTCGCTTCCGCTCGACGTAGCGCTCGCTCTAGGCTCGGGCATCACGCATGGAGGACGCGACCCGTTGGCGACGGGGCATATGACGCCCATCTTCGTCGACGCCTCGGTGCGCACCTATCTGGACGAAGAGCCGAGCATACTCTTCGGTGGCTCGCTGCGCTTCGAAGTGGAGAAGAACGCTGGCGTCGCACTCGTCCCGCGGGTCGAGCTGCGTCAGAAGCTGCGTTCGATCGAGCTGCGCCCTGGCGTTGCACTGCCAGTGTTCTTCACGCCACGCACCATGCTCGGCCCCGAGGTGAGTGTGGCGATTCGCTACAAGCTCGGACCACAGCTCGGCCTGCTCGGCATGGGTACGGTCTCGGCGTTCTTCTTCGGAAACGATGTCCCCGAAGGCACCACCGTGCTGATGTTCAACCTGATCTTCGGCGTCAACATGGAGCTTTGAAGTGAGACGTCTACTCTGCCTGCTCTCTTTCTGGGTACAAGCCGCGGGCTGCGGGGACCCTGGTTGCATCCGCAACAGCGAATGCGCGAGTGGCTTTCAGTGCAGCGCGTCGGTCTGCGTTCCCATCAGCACGATCGATGGCGGACCTAGCACCAAAGACGCTGCCGCAGCCACTTCTGGGCAATCGAGCGCCGACGCCGCCATCAGCAGCGATGCTGCACCCTGACCAGCCCTTCAGCGCGAGAGGTTGAGGGCGCGCACGAAGTCGTTGGCCGAATGGACGTGCGCCTTGGCCGTGTCGAGGCTCACCAGGTTGTCGCGCACCAGGCCCATCAGCACCTGATCGAAGCTGTGCGAGCCGTGCTCGTGAGTGCCTTTTTCGAGCGCGGCCGTCAGCCCGCGCAGCCGCGTGGCGTCGCGCACGCAATCGACCACGGTCGGCGAGCGCGTCAACACTTCCGTGACGAGGATCAAGTCACCGCCGCCTTTGGGCGCAATCAGCTTCTGCGAGATGACCGCGGAGATCACGTCGGCGATACGCGAGCGCGCCTGCTCCTGGTGATCGGGCGGATACATGTTGACCATGCGCGCGATGGTGCGTTCCGCGTCCGATGAGTGAAAGGTCGTCACCACCACGCGCCCAGATTCCGCGGCGTTGAGCACGACCTCGAACTCGTCGAGCGAGCGAACCTCACCCACGAAGAGCACGTCCGGGTCTTCTCGAAGCGAGCCCTCCAGACCCTGCCGCATGCTGTCGACATCGCGGCCGACCTCGCGCTGGGAGAACGTCGCGACGTTGTCACGGAAGAGGTACTCGATCGGATCCTCGATCGTCACCACATGCTTGGGCAGCTTCTGATTGATGTATTCGAGGATCGCCGCGATGGTCGTCGATTTGCCGTTTCCGGTCGCGCCGGTCACGAGCACGAGGCCGCGCTCCACCTGCGCGATGCGCTTGACCACGGCCGGCAAACGCAAGGAGCCGAAGTCTGGAATCGGACTCTTGATGAAGCGCAGCGCCGCAGCCAGCGTTCCCGACTGCCGATAGGCGTGAACACGAAAACGACCGACCGAGGGAATGTCGCAGGAAAAGTCGACCTGCTTGCCGGCGAGTCGCGCCGGGTCGACGCCAGCGTGCGCCGCCAGGGTGTTGACGGTGGTCTCCACCAAGCTCTCCGTGAGTGGCGGGTGGTCGAGCGGCAACACCTGCGTCCGGATGCGCACGCGCGGTGCCACACCTGCTCGCAGATGAACATCGGAAGCCTTGGCTGCGATCGCGCCGCGCAGAATGCGCAGTGGCACCTCCAGCGCACGGCTGCGGACCGTGCCTGGGTCGAGCTCGGTTGCGAGAGCATCCTTCATGGCATGCGCTGCGCCAGGCTGGGCGGAATCTGTGCGGCAACTGCCACGGCCGCCTGCAACGCACTCTGCGCACGAGCGTAGTCGGAAAACGCTGCGGCGGCGTCGGCGTCGACGAGCTGCGAGACACTCTTGGTGGCGTTGTCCTGGTTGCGCTGCGCCACGGCCAACGCGACATCGGCTTCGTTCAGGTGCGTGCCGAGGACAGAATGCTTGGCGCGGATCTGCTCCAAGCTGGCGTCGAAGAGCGTGATCGAAGAGCTGATCGCCGCCGAGTCATTGGCCGTCAACGCCGTCTGCAGTGCGGTCAGCGCGGCGAATGCGTCTTGGCCGCCCGCAGCACCGAACACTTGGTCACCCGTGACGCCGATCGGCAGGTTGACGCCCTTTGAGACCTCCACCTGAACGGCGTTGGTGTCGCCTTGATAGAGACCGGTTGGGTCGAAGGGGACCGTCGAGTCCTTGTAGCCACCGAACACGTAGCGGCCACCCGATTGCGTGTTGGCAAGGGAGACCAGCTGCTCGTGCAGCTGCGTGACTGTCTGCGCCAGCAGTGCGCGATCTGCCGGATTGAGCGTGTCGCTGGCACCCTGCACCGCCATGCTGCGCGCGTAGGTCATCAGATTGTCGACATCCGAAAGCGCCGAGTCCGCGACGCTCAGCATGCCCTGCGCTGCCTGCACGGTACGTTCGTGCCCGGCTGCACGCGCCTTGGCTGCTGTCTGCATCTGCGCGGCAGCGAATGCCACGGGATCGTCGGACGGGTTTTCCACGCGCAGCCCGCTCGTCGCATGCGACTGTGCCTGGGCAAGCTGTTCCTGGCGGGTGCTCAGGTTCTGCCGCATCTTCATGAATAGACTGGCGTCGGAGACTCGCATGGCATCACCCTCCGAAGTGCATGTTCATGAGATCCTGGAGCATAGCGTCCGCGGTTTCGATCACCTTCACCGACGCCTGGTAGGCGCGCTGGAAGCTCATCAGCGAGACCATCTCCTGATCGGTCGAAACGCCGGAAGCCGCCTGCCGCAACGTTTCGACCTGCGAGAGCGCCGCGGAAGCGTGGTCGGCCTGATTGTGCGCCGCCTGCAACGCCGTTCCGGCACCAGCCACGATCGAAGAGAAGGCCGCCTGTGCGGTGGCCGTGCCGCCAGACGCGATGTTCTGGTCGCGCACGCCAAGCAGGAGGAGTGCGTTGCGGTTGTCGCCCGGCAGACTCGTCAGATTCTGTGC
>JADGRG010000604.1 GCA_017881145.1 Sandaracinaceae bacterium
ATCCCAGATCTCCGCTTTCATCAGCGATGCGACCAAGCAGAAGGTCGAGCGTTATGCGGAAGCCCACGGTGTGAAGAAGGGCCACCTTGTCGAGGAAGCGCTCCTGCACCACCTACAGGCGTTGCGTATAGCGATTGGTGTGCAGATGCAGGTAGCCCTCCACGCCGACACGCCGGCGGTGCAGCACGTAGACCTCGGGGATGTGTATCGGCAGCGGCACCAGAGCGCTCTTCTCCGCGGCCAAGAGCTCCACCGGCGTGCGTGGCAAGCTGCGCCGCGGCTTGCTGTTGACCACCGTGCACCACGCGCGCAGCTGCGTGTTGAGGTCCGCAAAGCTCGCGAAGCTGCGGCCGGGGTAGAAGTTGTGCTCGATGTAGTGGAAGCGCCGTTCCACATGCGCCGACCGGTTGGCATCTCCCACCGCGTGCGCCTCGAAGAAGAAGCCGAAGCGCTCGGGCAGCGCGAGCATCTCGGCCGCGGGCACCGCGTCTTTGCCCGTGCCGTGCGCGATGACCACGCTGGAGTTGTCGATCATGCAGCGACGCGCACTGCCGCCGAAGCTCTGCACCGCCTCGCTCAGGAAAGCTCGGCATTCCAAGCGTGAAAAACGCGGATACACCTGCGCTGCGATGTTGCGCGAGTAGCACAGCACCAGCGACGCGCACTGCACCAGCAGCTCCTTGCCCGCCACCACCACTCGGTGCGGTGAGGTGTCGTGCTGCATCTCCTCGCCAGGCTCGAAGTGGTACTGGCCTGCAGCCACTTTCGGCTTCTGACCGATCTCGTGACGCCGGCAGAACGAGGTGAGCGTCGAGTAGCCGATGACCAGGCCCTGCTCCGCGAGCTTCTCCATCACGCGCACCAGGTTGCCGCGGCACTCGTCGTACAGAACTCGCACCAGCTCTAGCGACGACGACAAGCGCTCGTCGCGCTCGAGCTTGGGCACTTCCGATACGCCGCTCTGGATCACTTGGCGTACCGCGTTACGCGATAGCCCCAGGCTCCGCGCGATCGTGCGCGCTCCGTGGCCCTCCTTGGACAGCCTCACGATCGCCGTGCGCGTGTATAGGTCGAGCATCGCGGGCCTCCTGCATCCGTTCGGTCAGCGTCGCGAAGGCGCGCTGCGCCTCCCGAAAAGCTCGGACCAGCCGCTGACGGCTGCGGTCCACTACCCCGTCGTCCAGCTTGCGACGCACGCGAAAGCACGCGCGACTGATGGCGTCCAGCTCGCGCACCACAAGTAACGTGTCGCTCTGCTCGCTCTCGCGATGGGCGTCTTGGACTTGAAGATAGAGGCGTGGATGAGTCTCGATGCGCTCGCGTTGCTCGGCGCTGCCGCGGCGCCAGCCCGTGTACAGCCGCGCGACTTCGCGCACCGTCACCGGCTCTTGCCCCAGGTGCAGCACGATGCGCTCGCACGCGGCGCGTTTGTCCCGGGACAAAGGCACCAGATACTTCATCGCGGCCTGCGCCGCGATCACTCCGTCGCGCACCGCCAGCTGTGCACACTCAGGCAGCACACTCACCAGCGACAAGCGCCGACTCACCCAGCTTTGTGATCGACTCAGCCGCTTGCCCAGTTGCTCTTGCGTCAGCCCGTGGTGCACCACCAGCTCGTCGAGCAGCCAGCCTTCTTCCAGCGCGCTGCGCCGACCGACCTCGGTCAGTCGGTGACCCATGATCAACGCGTCGGCTTCGCTCAGCTCCACCGTTACAGCTGACACCACGTCGTGGCCCAGCGCACGCAGCGCCGACACCCGCAGGTAGCCGTCGATGAGCACGTAGGGCTGCGCCGGCGATGCGCCGTCCGCGATCACCGTCACCGGGCTCTGCTGACCATCGGCAGCAAGGCTGGCGCGCATGCGCGAGGCGCTCGCGGCGTCGCTGACGCGCAGCGCCGCGTGCCGAAGCTCCAACTCGTGCACCTCGATCTGCATCGCCGCACAAGCTACGGCGGGCACGCGCCCACCGCGATCGCGTCTCGCGCCGCTGACGCCACTACTTTGGCGAGTTTCTTCGTGATTTCCGCACCTTGCGCGCGCACAGCGTCTCGCGCCCAACTCACCAGAACTTTCCCCGTTTCCTCCACGATCACCGCTACTTCCAGCCCCACCGCGTCTCGCGCCGCTTCCCAGGATAGTTCCGCCAACGGGTCACGATTGAGCGCCTCGCCGACCGGCGGGCCACGCACCACTCGCTGCCGCAAACGCAGCTCGCGGTCGTAGTCCGGGTGGCGCTTGCGCCACGCTGCGCACGCTCGCCGATGCCGCTCACGGCGGCACTGCGGCCGCCCGCAGCAGCGCTGCTGCTTGCCCGACCGCGCCTGCGGACTAAACCACTTGCGGCACACGCAGCACGGTCGCTTACCAGCCATCTCCGCCTCCTCGATGCGGAGGCAGCCTCGCCCACGACCCTCACAACCCGAACGAAAGCGCCGTCAGTGGGGGTGGGTCACTTTTGCCGAGCACAGGCGGGTTACTTCTCGCGAGCGGTGAAGCGCTGGCCGAGCCCGAAGTGGTCGAGGGACCAGAATGTGGATCTGGTGAAAGTCGGTTCGAGTCCGATCGGTCAGCCCGAGACGTCGCCGCGTTCGAAGTGTTGAGGCAGCACGCTTGGCTTCCAACCAAGAGGCGCGGGTTCAACTCCCGCCGAACGCACTGCTCATGTGGCGGATTCCGAATGGTCAGGACGCGGTCTGCAAAGCCGTCGCAAGAGAGTTCGATTCTCTCCCGCCACTCCGCGTTGCCCTCGAAGTCCAAATGGATGGACACCGGCGTTCTAACCCGGCGCATGCAGGTTCGACTCCTGCCGAGGGCGCCATGCCCGCAAGGCCCGATGGATGGGCGCCTGACTACGAATCAGGAGGCTGAGAGTTCGAGTCTCTCCGCGGGCGCTGATGTCCTCGTAGCTCAACGGAAGAGCGCCGGCGTCCGAAGCTGGAGGCTGAAGGTTCGATGCCTTCCGAGGACGCAACCCGTCGATCAGGGCTGAACGCGTCTCTCATACGGACGGCGGCGGTGGTTCGACTCCGCCCGGGACCACGCGGGGATAGCTCAGCAGGAAGAGCGTCTGTCCTACAAGCAGAAGCGCGTCGGTTCGATTCCGACTCCCCGTACCACGCGATGATCACGGCCATGTAGCCCAACCGGCAGAGGCACTCGGCTCAGACCCGAGCCAGTGGGGGTTCGAATCCCTTCATGGCTACTACCACCACCAACCACCCAACCACAGAAAGGAGGCGCGTCATGCGCACGCTTGTACTCGACCAAGGATACCAACCACACCGCATCGTCAGCTGGCAGCGCGCCGTCCTCATGCTGTTCGACGGCAAGGTCGAGATCGTCGAGGAATACGACGAAGACATTCGCTCGATCACCTTCACGATCAAGATGCCGGCCGTCGTTCGGCTGCTACGCGCGGTGCGCGGCAGGCGCGGCTTGAAGTTCTCTCGTATGAACGTCGCCACACGCGACGAGTTCCGTTGCCAGTACTGCGGCAACAAGCTCCCGCTGAGCAAGCTCACCTACGACCACGTGATCCCGCGCGCGCAAGGCGGCAAGACGTGCTGGGAGAACATCGTGATGGCCTGCTACCCCTGCAATGGGCGCAAGGGCTGTCGCACGCCTGCGCAGGTTGGTCTGCGCCTTCTGAAGCAGCCGGTGCGACCGAAGTGGTTGCCGGTGATCGCGTTCAGAATCGACGCGTCGTGCAGCGTTCCGGAGACGTGGACCCACTGGATCTACTGGCACGGAGCGCTTGAAGAGGACTCGGCTGAATCGCGCAGCTGAGCTCTCCGTTCCCGGTGGAAGGCAGACCCGTGATGCGGGCGTCGCGGTCACAGGACGCACTCACATCGCTGCCTTCCACCGGCCTTTCTACACGAGATGTGGCGCAGTCTGGAAGCGCGCCTGGTTCGGGACCAGGAGGCCGTGGGTTCGAAGCCCACCATCTCGACCTCTGCGATTGAAGTGTTCTGGTGGCACGCCGCCCCGCCAAGGCGGAAGCGCGAGTTCGATTCTCGCCAGTCGCACTGCATTGTCTCGATCGTCTAGTGGATAGGACGCCGGGTTCTCAGCTCGGCAAACGGGAGTTCGATTCTCCCTCGAGACGCCGTTTCTCGTTCATGTTGGTGCGACGCCGCGCTGCGCGTTCTCGTCTGGCAAACGAGTCTTCGGGCATGCGTCCGGTTGTCGGTTCAACACTGCGTGCGACGCGGAATGACCCCTGGTGTCGGGAGTTCGATTCTCCTCGTGGATTAGAGACCCACGTAGCTCAGTTGGTAGAGCACAGGAACGAGCCTTGTAAGCTCGCTCGAGACCCTGAAAAGGTCACACCACGGTCGACGGACACTGAGACCCCGCCTTCGTCTGCGCGCTTCGGCGTGCAGTCGAGCCCAGCACGCGCCCAGATGATTCGCGCTCATGCGCACCGCCGACGGTCATCGCTTCGTTAGCGACGCAGCAACCGCCGTCGTGCACACCGCATAGAGCTCGCAACTGCCTGCACGCCGCTGAGTCTGCGTCATGCGACGCGCATCTCCACGACCACGTCCCCTGTGACGCCGCCGCTGCGATGCGTTCTCCCCTGACGGGAGCCTCGGTGTCCCCCCGATGAAAGCCAGCGCTCGAACATGGCGAGCCGATGAAGTCGTGCACGCGCTGCGTGCGCGTCGCCTCGACATAGGTGTAGTTGCTTGCGCCCAGCACCGCGACGAACAACTCGACCTCGATGATCTCGCCG
>JADGRG010000605.1 GCA_017881145.1 Sandaracinaceae bacterium
ATAGAAGGAGCGGCTGAGCGCCTGCACACCGCCTTGCACCAGGCCAATGATCACGGCCAAGAGGTAGAAGTGCTGGGCCGTGTGCATGAAGTAGCCGAGCACCGTGACGCCGACATATACGCCGATGCCGATCAGGATGCCGCGCTTGGTGCCGATGTGGCTGGCGAGCTTGGCGTAGCCGATGGCTGCGGGGAAACCCACGAACTGCGTGATCAGCAACGCGATGATCAAGCTTGAGCTGGGCAGGCCGATCGAAAGGCCGTAGTCGACCGCCATGCGGATCACGGTGTCGACGCCGTCGATGTAGAGCCAATACGCGAGGAGAAAAAGCCAGACCGTGCGCATGCCTCGCACGCGGCGCAGCGTGTGCATCACCTGCGTGACGGCGCGGCGTGCGGCGGAGCCATCTGCGCCACCGGTGTGAGGCTCGGGTACGCGTCGCAAGAGCGGCAGCGTGAACACCGCCCACCAGATCGCCACCAGCACGAACGATACCCGCACGCCATCGGCGCCGCTCGCCAGACCGAAGAGCTGGGGTTTCTGCTGCATCGCGACGTTGAGCGCGAAGAGCAGGCCACCGCCCAGATAGCCGAGCGCGTAGCCGAGCGATGAGATGCGGTCGCTCTCGTGTGGCTCGGCCACCGACACCAAGAGCGCATCGTAGAACACCAGGCTTCCCGCAAAGCCCAGCGTGCCTCCCACGTAGAGCCAGGAGGCGCTCTGCCAATCGCCCTTGCCGACGAAGTAGAGTGAGAAGGTCATCGCGCAGCCGAGGGCTGCAAAGGCTGCCAGCAAACGTTTCTTTGCGCGGCCTTGGTCCGCGATGGCGCCCAGCCACGGCGCACAGAAGGCGACCACCACGCTCGCGATCGAATTGACGACGCCGAGGTGAAAGGTGCTGTGCGTGACGTCCGCGCCCGCGCTCCAGTAGAGCTTGAAGAAGAGCGGGAAGAAACCCGCCATCACCGTGGTCGCGAACGCCGAGTTGCCCCAGTCGTAGAGCGCCCAGGCGAGAGCTTGCTTCTTGCGATCGTGCGCGGTGGTCGGCATGAGGTGCGAGATGATCGTCGGCTAAGCCGCGGATCTCAAGACCCAGTCGAAGTGGGGCTGGTCGCCGGCACTCGCTTGCCGAACGCAGCCTGTGCCGTCACCACGATCACCACGACTACGGTGGCGAGGCTCATCGCTGCGAAGTGGTCGTCGTTCCAGCTCAGGACGAAGTAGATGATGCAGGTGAAGGCGGAAAGGAGCGAGGCGAGTATGCCTGGCAGCTTGCGCCGCTCCCAGAGCAGGCCGTAGCTGAGCAAGAAGCCGTAGTAGTAACAGGTTAGCTCGGGCGCGATGGCGATCAGGCCTGTGCCCAGGCAGGCAGCGGCCCAGTCGTCACCCTCGCGATCACCGGCGCGCCCCAACATGAGACAGAAGAGCACGATGATCGCGTAGAAGTAGGGCGCCCGCGCCTTGTAGTAATGCTCCTTGGCCTCCTTCCACTGCTTGAAGGGATCGGAGAGCTTGTCGTTGCGCATGTTGATGGCGCGCGTCGAGAAGTCGTAACCCATCACCGTCTTGAGGCCCATGTTGTTGGTCAGGGCGGTCGAGAGGTGCTTCTTGCTGTTCTGCGCGAACTGCGGCCAAGCATCGAGTCCGCCGGTCGCCCAGCGTGAAGCAGGGATGAGCACGGCCAGCGTGACCAGGCAGCCGGCGGCGAAATTCATGTGTGCGCGTGACAAGAAGATGCGTCGCTCACGCACCATCGTAGCCAGCGCCTTGAGGATGATGGCGAGCACGACGAAGCCCGGGAAGACGCGCAAGAGAGTGGCGTAGGTCAGCGCTGCGCCGCCCAGGAACATGCGCTCCTTGCGTAGAAAGCACAGGCCAACCACCAGCCAGAGCAGCCAGTCGTAGCGCAGGAACGAGCCACCGTTCCAATAGAAGCGCGCCGGGAAGTTGCAGCCCCAGTAGATCAGCGCGACGCAGGTCGAGCGCCAACCGAAGGCCCACCACACCACGATCCACATTACCAAGAGGAAGGCCGAATCGATGATGCCGAGCTTGACGATGTTGTCCCAGGTCAGCTGCACGCGATCGGCGATTAGCCGCGCCGTGATGGCCCAGACCGGTGTGCCGTTATAGCCGTGGTCCTGTTGCGATTCGTTCCAGCGTTCCTGCGAGAAGCGCTCGCGGAAGAAGCGGACGTCTTTGCGGAACTGCTCCCAGCGGAGCGGGTTCGTGAAGTGCTTCTTGCAGCGTTCAGGATGCTTCAGGATCTGGTCGGTGGTGCCGAGCTCGTTGTCCGTGTCGATGTGGCGCATCTTGCGCGCCGCGACCGAGGTGCGCATTCCGTCTTCGACATCGGCGATGGCCGTGCACTCGTAGAGGCGTGCATAGCGCAGCTCCGGGCCGTATTTCGCGCCCACGATGTAGTGGTAGTGCTCCCAGATATGAATGTAGTGATCGAAGTGGAAGTGCCCGAGATTCCAGAACGAGAGTAGTGACACCACTCCCACGACCGAGAGCGCTGTATCGAAGATGCGTGGCCCGCCGCGCCGCAGCATCAGCACCAAGAGTGCGAGCGCACACAACCCGAGCACACCC
>JADGRG010000606.1 GCA_017881145.1 Sandaracinaceae bacterium
CGTCCCGGTCGTCGTGCCAGCGTGTGCGCCTGCCGTCAGGCGCGCAGCTCATGTTCACCGCGCAGCTCATGTTCACCGCGCAGCTCATGTTCACCGCGCAGCTCATGTTCACATACTCGCGTAGCGGCCCAGGTGGTGATCGCCGTTGCCGAGCATGATGTCGATCATCGTCATGCGCTTAAAGTAATGGCTGACCGCCAGCTCCTCGGTCATGCCCATGCCGCCGTGGAGTTGGATGGCCTGCTGACCCACGATGCGACCGGACTTACCGATCTGCACCTTCATGGCGGCGGCAGCCTTGGCCACGTCGCGGGCTTGGTCCTGCATCATGGTCGCCATGTAGACCATGGACTTGGCCTGCTCGTACTCGATATACATGTCGACCATGCGATGTTGCAGCACCTGGAAGGAGCCGATGGCCACGCCGAACTGCTTGCGCTCCTTGGTGTAGGCGAGCGTCGAGCGCAAGAGCACATCCATCACCCCGATCGCCTCGGCGCCGAGCGCAACCATGGCTTCGTCTGCGACCGCTTCTAGAAGTGTAAGACCTTGATCGACCTCGCCGAGCACGGCGTCGGCACCGACTTTCACCTGGCTAAAGGTGAGCTCCGAAGCACGCAGGCCGTCCACGCTGCGATAGTCCTTGCGGCTCACACCCGCGCTCTTCGCGTCGACCGCAAAGAGTGTGATGCCAGCCTTGTCGTGCGTGCTGCCGGCGGTGCGTGCCGACACGATCACTAGATCTGCGCTCGGTCCAGCGACCACAGCGATCTTCTTGCCCGTGAGCACGTAGCCTGCGCCCTCGCGCTTGGCCGAAACCGCGACCTGGCCGAGGTCGAAGCGTGCGTCGACTTCGGCATAGGCCACCGCGGCCAGGAGCTCGCCGCCGATCAGCTTGGGCAGGTAGCGCTCGCGCAGCGCTGGGCTCGACCTCCGCAAGAGGCCTCCAGCGAACACCACCGTCGGGAAGTAAGGCTCGAGCAAGAGGCCGCGCCCGAACTCTTCCAGCACGATCATGGTGTCGACGGCCTGGCCGCCTATGCCGCCGTCAGCTTCAGAGAAGGGCAGGGCCGTCCAGCCCAGCTCGGCGAACGCACGCCAGTGGTCGCGGCTAAAGCCGAGCTCGCTGCGCAAGAGCGCGTGGCGGCTCTCGAAGCCGTAATGCTTGTCCATGAACTTGCGCACGCTTTCGCGCAAGAGGTTCTGCTCGTCTGAGAATGCGAAATCCATGTAGACCTCCTGCGGCTAGAGACCCAAGATGGCCTTGGTGATGATGCTTTTCTGGATCTCCGACGAGCCGCCGTAGATCGTGACCTTGCGCATGTTGAAGTAGTTGGCCGCGGCGCGTGCGCTCGACGCTGGACCCACCGGCTCTGCTCCCTCCGCCGTGAAGGGCAGCGCGTCGTAGCCGACGGCCTCGAGCATCAGCTCCGTGATGGCTTGCTGCAGCTCGGTGCCGCGGATCTTGAGCAGCGAGGACTCGGCGCCGGGCGCTCCACCGCGCTCCACCTGCGAGAGAATCCGCAGCGCCGTGTATTCGACCGCCGTGATCTGGATCGCAAGGTCGGCCATGCGTCGCGCGAAGGCAGGCGTCTTCAGCAGCGTCGTGTCGCCAACCTTGCACTTCTCGGCTTCGCGCTGGAGGCGTGCGAAGGTGCGCTTGATGGCGCCCATGTTTGCGACTGTGGTGCGCTCGTGCGTGAGCAGGTACTTGGCGTAGGTCCAGCCCTGGTTTTCGTCGCCGATCCGGTTTTCGACCGGCACGCGCACGTCTTCGAAGTGCGTCTCGTTCACCTCGTGGTCACCCTCCAAAGTGATCACGGGATGCACGGTCACGCCGGGTGACTTCATGTCGATCAGCAAGAAAGAAATCCCCTGCTGCTTCTTCGCGTTGGCGTCGGTGCGCACCAGGCAGAAGATCCAGTCGGCATGCTGGGCAAGCGTCGTCCAGGCCTTGATGCCGTTGACTACGTAGTGGTCGCCGTCGCGCACTGCGCGCGTGCTGAGCGAGGCCAGGTCCGAGCCAGCGCCAGGCTCCGAGTAGCCTTGGCACCACCACACGTCGCTGGCCAGGATGCCCGGCAGAAAGCGTGCCTTCTGCTCCTTGCTGCCGAAGGTGTAGATGACCGGCCCCACCATGCTCAGGCCGAACGCGATCACCGCTGGTGCGCCCGCGACGCCCAGCTCTTCGCTGAAGATATGCTTCTGGGTTGGGCTCCAGTCGGTGCCGCCATACTCGACCGGCCAGTTCGGAGCCACCCAGCCCTGCTCGTGGAGCAGCTTCTGCCAGCGTACGTGATCCTCTTTGGCGAGCGGCTGCCCGTGGTCGATCTTGTTACGGATCTCCGCAGGCAGCTTGGCCTTTACGAATGCTCTGACCTGATCGCGGAACGCAAGGTCGGCTTGGCTGTATTCCAAATCCATGCGGCGTGGCTCCTCGCTAGAAGGGCGCCACGATACACGGAGAAAAGCATCGGCCGCAAAGGGTACGCGGCCGCTCCTCTGTTCTAGAAACTGCCCGAACCGCCCGTGGAGCAGGCTTGGCACTCGGCCGTCGTCGGGGTGTCGAGGCAGCGCGGCGGGCAGTAGCTGGTGCGGCGGAACACCAGAGCGGCGCCCTTGCCATCGTCGATCTTCTGGCACTCCACGCTCTTGCCCACCACCGACATCTCGCCGTAGCCGCCGACGCTGACGAATTTCTGCGCACAGGCGCTGTCGGGGCTGCTCCAGCCGGGCAGATTCGGAAGCGGCTGTGGCGTGCCGACCTTGTCATACCAGGTGTCGACGCAGAGGTGCACGATAGTGCAATCACCCGCTTGCGGGTTCTTCACGTCGCCAGCCTTGATGGTGTAGCAAAGCTTGAACTGACCGGCGCAGTCGATGTTGAGGGTGCTGGAGTTCCAGGCTTCTGGAGGCGTCGCAGGTGGTGTGCTCGTCACCGTGTTGCAGACAATCTTGCCGGCTGAATCGAGGTGACTCGAATAGAGGTAGGTGGAGGCGCCGGTGCCGTAGATGCAGGGCGCGAGGTCGGTGAGCTGCCATTTGCCGGAGGAGAAGCAGCCGCAGGCAGACGGGCCGTCGACCGCGCCCGGGGTCGGCAGCACGTAGCCGTTGCAGGCGCCCCAACGCAGTCCGAACTCGGTGCTGGCGGTGCAGGTCGCGGTGCCGTCCTTGCAGATGCCGTGGTTGCGGTTGGCGCGTTGGCCCGGCCAGCACGCGGCTGTCGTTCCGGCACTCGGGCAGGGACAGCCTTCGCGGTTCTTATCGCCCGGGCAATCCAAGGTGCCGCTGACCGTCACGCTCGGGCCGGTTGCGCCGTCCTGGGCGCAGTAGAGCGGCGCGGGATCCTTGTAGAAGAAGGCATCGGCGGTGACGGCCGCGTCTTGGTAGCTCCAGTTGGCGCCGTTGACCGTACCGTTCTTCGCATTGCCGAAGGCGGACGACG
>JADGRG010000054.1 GCA_017881145.1 Sandaracinaceae bacterium
ACTGTCCGAAGTGTCAAGCGCGTTGAGTGTCCCCGGCAGGCACTCCCCAAGCGAGCACTGCGCTGGCGCGTTCACCTGGCTTGCGAAGCCGCAGCTGTCGGCTGCGGCCAGAGCAGCGTGCCGAGGTGTCGGCGGTGGTGCAGCGAGTCTCCGAAGGAGTGCTGGGCCCATTGCGCGCGGCGAAAGAAGAGCTGCGCGTGGCACTCGTAGGTGAAGCCGATCGCACCGTGAAACTGGATGGAGCGGTCGACGGCATGCGCATACGTGTCACCGAGCTGCGCCTTGGCCATGCGCAACGCGATCTCGGCTTCGGGCTGGGCACGGTCGAAAGCCGTGGCCGCGTGATAGAGCAGCGAGCGGCCTTGCTCGATGGCCGACATGATCTCGACCATCGGGTGTTTGAGCGCCTGGTAGCCACCGATGAGTTTGCCAAACTGTTTGCGCGTCTTGAGGTAGTCGAGCGTGAGCTGCAGAACACCCTCGGCACCACCGCACGCGTCGGCGGCGAGCAAGAGCCAAGCGACCCGGTGTAGATGCGCAAGGCCGGCTGGTGCGTCGCCACCGTCGAGGAGCGCTGAGCGCGGTAGCGTTAGGTCGTGAAGGTCGAGGCGGTAGGAGCGGCGCGTCTCGTCGATCAGGACCTCGCGGCGAATCCGACCGCTGAGCTGCGCGGCATCTACCAGCAAGAGCACGCTTCGGTCGAGAAGGCGCGCGCTGACGATTACGAAGGCGGCTTGCGCGGCATCCAGCACGAAGCACTTCTTTCCCGCGAGGCAGAAGCCGCTGGCGGTCTCGACCGCTTGGGTGCTCACCGGCTCGATCTCGTAGGAACCGCTTGGCTCGGTGATGGCGATGCTGCCAATCGCTTCGCCGCGTACGATCTTGGGCAACCAGGTTGTCTGCTGCGCCGAGTTGCCCGCGGCCAGCAGCAGCTGCGAGGCGAGCGTAGACGCAAGAAACGGAGATGCGAAGAGGTGACGCCCCATCGGTTCGGCGACGCTCGCGAGCGCGCCCACCGGAAGTCCTGCGCCGCCGTGAGCTGCGGGCACCGCCAAGCCGAGCCACCCAAGCTCGGCCATCTGCTGGTAGAGCGCAGCATCGAAGCCGGACTCGCTGGCGAGGTTCCTGCGTACAGCTGCGAAGTCCGAGTGTTTGGCCAGCAGCTCGCTGGCGCTCATCATCAGCAGCGTTTCTTCCTCGCTGTACGCTATCTCGACAGGTGTTTCCAAGGTTGCAGCGTGCATCGCGCTCACCCCTTTGCCAGGCCGAGCACGCGCTCGCCGATGATGTTCATTTGGATCTGACTGGAGCCGCCGCCGATGGTGGCGGAGAACGCATTCATGTAAGCGCGCTGGAAGTCGCCGTCCAGGTAGGCGTCGGGGTCGCCGCAATAGAGCTTGGCGTTCTCACCTTGCAGGCTGACGGCGAACGCACACAGACGCCGCCGTGCTTCGCTCATCACCAGCTTCGCCATCATCGGCACCGCGAAGGGCCGCGGCTGGGTCAGGGCGGGGGTTCGCATGCGGTGGATGCAGAGCTCCATGCCGCGCTCTTCGATGGCGAATTGCACGAGCCGGTCGCGCACCACCGGATCTTCGATGGCCGGTCGCCCATCGCGCGTCACGGTCTGCGCCATCTCCACGACCTGGCTGACGCGTAGCGGCACCATCGCGAGCCCACCCGCCTGACCGCCCTCTGCACCACGCTCGAAGGCCAGCGTGGTGAGCGCAACGTTCCAGCCCTGGCCCTCTTCGCCCAGCAAGCAACTGGCCGGAATGCGCGCGCCGTCGAAACGGGTCTCGGTGAAGCCGTGCTCGCCCGTCATCTTGCGGATGGGCGTGGTCTCGACGTTGGGCACGCGCATGGGTGCGAGGAAGAACGAGAGCCCGTTGTATTTGGTCGGCCCACTCTTGTCGGTGCGCGCCAGCAGGATCATGTGATGCGCGTAGGCGCCGAGGCTCGTCCAGACCTTGGTGCCGTGCAGCACATACTCATCGCCTTCGCGTACGGCGGTCATCTGCGCGTTGGCAAGGTCCGAACCGTTCTCCGGCTCGGAGAAGCCCTGACACCAGATCTCCTCCGCGCGCAGGAGCTTGGGGATGTAGCGTTGCTTCTGGGCTTCGCTGCCCAGCCGGAGGATGGTCGGGCCGGCCCAGAAGAGGCCTATCAAGTTGACCATGAAGGGGACGCGCGCGCGGGCCATCTCGGAGTCTACAACGTGCTGATATACCGCGACCTTGCCGCCGCCGCCATACTCCTTGGGCCAGGTCATGCCCAGGTAGCCGGCTTCGTAGACCTTCCGTTGCCACTTCTGCAGATACTCGAACTCTTCGTCGGTGCCGACTTCCATGAAGCTGTCCGGCAGCTTCCACTTGGGCTTCGGGGGTGCGTTCTTGGCCAGCCATTGCCGAACTTCGGTTCGGAACGCTGCGAGCTCTTCTGTTGAGGGCAGAGCGGTCATGAGCAAGTCCTTCTTAGAATCGGGCCACCCCGAATGTGTTAGGTCGAGGTGTCAGTTGCTTGGCTTCCCGGCAGGTTTCGAGCGCCAGTAAGAGCACCTTGCGGGAATCGCGCGGATCGATGATCGCGTCGTCGAAGAGCCGGGCGCTGCAATACATCGACTCGCTGATGGCATCCAGGCCCGCCTCGATCATCTGCGCGTGGGCTTGCCGCAGCTTTCGAGAGGCGTCGTCGAGCGCCACGCCTTTGCGAGCGAGCTTGCCCTCGGCGACGATGTGCATCACCTTGGCCGCCTGTGCGCCGCCCATCACGGCGGTGCGAGCGCTCGGCCACGCAAAAACGAAGTCGGGTTTGAGCGCGCGGCTGGCCATGGCGTAGTTGCCGGCGCCGTAACTGTTGCCTACCACCAGCGTGAGCTTGGGAATGCGTGCATTGGCGACTGCCTGAATGAGCTTCGCTCCGTGCTTGACCTGACCATCCTGCTCGGCCTTCACACCGACCAGAAAACCCGTGGTGTTCTGTAGGAAGATCACCGGCGTATTGCTCTGGTCGCAGAGCTGCAGGAATTCCGCGGCCTTCTTCGCGCCGTTGGGCGTGATCGGTGCATTGTTGCCGATCACGCCTGCGCGATGGCCACCAAGGTGGATGTGGCCGCAGAGCGTGCCTTGATCGATGGTTGCGCAGAACTCGAGAAAGCTGGACCCATCGGCGATGCGCGCGATGATCTCGCGCACGTCGTAGAAGGACTTCGGATCGGCCGGCGCAATGCCGATCAGCTCTTCGGCAGGGTAGTGTGGTGCCTCGGCGCTTCGATCGAGCGTCAGCGTGGCGGGCTGCGGCAGCTGCGCCACGATCTCACGTGCGATGCGGATTCCGTCGGCGTCGTCCTCGGCCAGGTATTCGCCGGTGCCGGAGATGCGAGCGTGCATGTCGGCGCCGCCGAGCTCCTCGGCCTCGGCCACCTCGCCCGTGGCAGCTCGGAGCAGCGGTGGTCCTGCCAGGAAGAGCTGAGTCTGGCCGCGCACCAGCACGATGTAATCGCAGAGCGCGACGTGATAGGCGCCGCCGGCTGTGGCGTTGCCGTGGGCGACCCCGATCTGCGGAATGCCTAGCGCCGAGAGCTCGGCTTGTTGGCAGTAGCAGAGGCCACCTTCGATGAAGGCCGAGGCTCCCCACGGGTCGCTGGCGCCGCTCGGGTCGAGATTGCCACCGCCGCTTTCGCTCAAGGAAACGATTGGCAGCTGTTGGCGGCGGGCGATCTCTTGCAGGCGCAGCATCTTCTGGGTGGTGACGCGGGTGATCGTCCCGCCCTTGACGGCGTAGTTCCAGACGATGACCAGGCAGCGGCGGCCGGAGACGAAGCCGATGCCTGCGATCAGATTGCCGCCGGCAATGCTGCCGTCCGTATCGCCATACATGCCGTAGCCGGCGATCGGGCAGAGCTCCAGGAAAGGCGCGGAGCGGTCGAGCAGAAGGAATAGGCGTTCCCGCGGCAAGAGCTTCTTGGCTGCTCGAGCGCGGTCGCTGTGCTTTGCCTCCGTCGCCATCACCCGGGCTTGCACCTCTTCAACGCGTGCAACGTAACGTTGCATCGCCTCGCGATTGCGCAGAAAGTCCGCGCTCTCGCGTTTCACCGTGCTAGCGAGTTGGGGCATGGCGAGCTGTCCTTCTGACGACCAGCGAGAGGATGTGATCGGTCAGTGTGTCGAGCGACATCGGCCCGTGCGGACGAAACCAAGTCGCGGTCACCGAGGTCATGCCCATGATGAGACGGCGCAAGATGAAAGGTTCGATCGGCGCAAGCTCTTTGCTCGCTCTGCGCAGAGCCGAAAGCCAGACCTCCTCGTAGAGCTCACGCGCCAGCACTAAGCGCGCACGGGCCGGCTCGCCGAGGCTCCGCCACTCGGTTGCAAGTAGCGTCATGGCCTCGCTGCTCTCACCGTGGATGGCCTCCAGCTCGGAGCGAATGAGCTCCCGCACACTGGCGATCGGCGTCTTTGCGCTGCCGGCTGCGCGCTGCATGCGTTCGGTGCTGCGGGCTGCGACTTCGGCCATCACACCTTCGAGGATCTCTTCCTTGCTCTCGAAGTGGTGGAAGATGCTGCCCGAGAGAATGCCCACGGCACGCGCCAGATCGCGCACGGTGGTCTGCGCGTAGCCTCGCGTCAGGAAGAGGTGCGCCGCGGCACTCAGGATTCGGCCCCTGGGGCTTTCGTCCATGCGATTGGATTGGCCGGCGCCCGCTGCGACCAGGCTTCTTTTCACCTTCGCCACTTTCGCCGCTTTCGCCTTGCTGGCGGAAGGGCTGCGTTTCCGGGCCGAGAATGGTGCGACGATAGTGTGCATGAGCGTTGCAAACCAAGCGCTTGCTTGGTAGCTTCTAACCAAGCGCTTGCTTGGTCAAGCTCCCTCGAAGGGAAATGCTCGTTGGCCCAAGATCAAAAGGCTCACCAAGCTCACCAAGCTCACAGGACCGGCAAGACGGTTCGCATCGGCTGCGCGGCGGGCTTCTGGGGTGACACCGAGACCGCGGCTCCTCAGCTCTTGTGCGGCGGGTCGCTCGACTATCTGGTCTTCGATTACCTCGCCGAGATCACCATGTCCATCATGGCCGGCGCGCGGCTGCGCGATCCCGCCACCGGCTATGCCACGGACTTCGTCTCGCGGGTGATGCGGCAGTGGATGGCCGAAGCTCTGACCTCGCACGTGCGCATCGTGACCAATGCCGGCGGAGTCAATCCTTTGGCCTGTCGCGATGCGCTCTCTGTGCTCGCCAAGGAGCTGGGACTCGCTCCGAAGATCGCGGTGGTGCTCGGCGACGATCTCCTGCCCATGAAGGAGGAGCTTGACAAGCAAGGTGTGCGTGAGATGTACAGCGGCGCTGCGCTGCCGGGCTTTCTGCTCAGCGCCAACGCTTACTTCGGCGCCAAGCCCATCGTGGATGCGCTCGCGGGCGGCGCCGATATCGTGATCACCGGCCGCGTCGTAGACAGCGCGCTGGTGCTCGGGCCCCTGGTCCACGAACACGGCTGGCGCTTCGACGACTTCGATCGCTTGGCTGCGGGCAGTCTGGCTGGACACATCATCGAGTGCGGCGCGCAGTGCACGGGTGGCCTCTTCACGGACTGGGAGTTGGTGCCCGGCTACGAGAACATGGGCTACCCGATCATCGAGTGCGAAGCTGATGGCGGCTTCGTGCTCGAGAAGCCTGCTGCGACTGGAGGCCTCGTCACGCCCGCCGTCGTCTACGAGCAGCTTGTCTACGAGATCGGCGATCCGCAGGCTTACGTGTTGCCTGACGTGGTCTGCGACTTCTCGCGGGTGCACGCGGAACAAGTGGGTGAGAACCGCGTGCGCGTAGCGGGGGCCAAGGGTCGGGCGCCGACCGAGACCTATAAGGTCAGTGCGACGTACCTGGACGGCTTCAAGCTGGACGTCGGCATCTTGCTGGCGGGAGAAGATGCGCCACGCAAAGCTCTTCGCGTCGCGCAAGCCTTGCTCGCCAAGATCGAGAAGCTGGTCACCGCGCGCGGGCTTGGACCGTTTCGGGCCACCCAGGTCGATGTGCTCGGCGCGGAATCGACCTACGGGCCGCATGCACGAGCCGGAAGCACGCGGGAAGTGGTGGTGCGGATCGCCGCCAGTCACAACGACCGCGATGCGCTCAAGCTCTTGCTGCGCGAGCTGCCGCAGGCTGGCACCAGCATGGCGCCAGGCTTCGCCTCCGTCATCGGCGGCCGTCCGCAGCCGATCCCCATGGTGAAGCTCTTCTCGTTTCTGATCGACAAATCGCGAGTGCAGGCCGAGCTCATCGTCGACGCCGAGCGCAAGCTGGTGGAGCCCGCCGCCGTGGGCTGCGCAGCGCTTGCTCCTGCCGCAGCTTTTGCCCCGGTGTATCCGGTGATCGAGAGCGCCTATAGCGTGCCGCTGATCGCGCTCGCTCACGGACGCAGCGGCGACAAAGGCAATCACTCCAACATCGGCATCGTGGCGCGCGAGCCTCGCTTTGCGCCCTTCATCGCCGCCTCGCTCAGCGCTGAGGCGGTAGCGGCTTACCTCGCTCATCTCCTCGATCCCCAGCAGGGTCGCGTGTCGCGCTACGAGCTACCGGGCGCGCACGCCTGGAACTTCCTGCTCGAAAATGCGCTCGGTGGTGGTGGCATCGCGTCGCTGCGCGCGGATCCTCAAGGCAAAGCACACGCGCAACAGCTCCTGGCTTTCGAGGTTCCGGTGCCGAAAGAGATCTACGATGAAATCAAAACGCGCAGCTCCCAGACGAGGGCCCGATGACGAGCCAACCCGAAGTCACGACCTTACTCACCTCGCTAGCCGACGGTGTGCTCTCGGTCACACTCAACCGCCCTGACAGACGCAACGCTCTGTCGCCACGCATGATCGACGAGCTGATCGCGGTGTTCACGTCGGTCGCAGGAAAGGCGCAGGTGCAAGCCATCGTGCTGCGTGGAGCTGGCGGGAGTTTCTGCGCAGGCGCGGACATCAAGGAGATGAGCGCAGCGGCTGCGGCAGCACCGGTCGCCGACCCGAAGGCGGCGATCGCTCGCAACAATCGGCGCTACGGTGAGCTGGTCTGCGCGGTGCAAGCCGCGACGCAGCCGGTCGTGGCGGTGATCGAAGGCGTCGTTCTCGGCGGCGGCATAGGCCTGGTCTGTGCATCCGACATCGCACTCTGTCTCGGGGATTCGCGCTTCGGGTTGCCGGAGACAGGCCTCGGCTTGATTCCCGCGCAGATCGCGCCCTTCGTGGTGCAGCGTATTGGTCTCACCCAAGCGCGCCGGCTGATGCTGACCGGCGCACGTTTCGACGGCACAGAAGCTGCCCGCATCGGCCTTACACACCAAGTCTGCGCCGACGTGTCCGCGCTCGAAGCTGCGCTCGCGGGCGTGCTTGCGCAGATCCGTCGCTGTGCGCCAGGAGCCAACGCCGCAACCAAGCGCCTGCTCTTCGCGACGCTCGGGCGTGATCTCGGGGGCGTGCTCGACGAGGCCTCGCAGGTCTTTGCCGAGGCCTCGCTCAGCGAGGAAGCACGCGAAGGAACCATGGCGTTCCTGCAGAAGCGTTTGCCGAAGTGGGCGAGCTGAATGCCGCAACTGCGCAACATTCTCGTCGCCAATCGTGGTGAGATTGCGTTACGCATCATGCGCACGCTGCGCTCGCGCGGCTATCGAACGACCGCCATCTACAGTGAGGCCGATGCGGATGCACCACACGTAGCGTTCGCGGACGTTGCCGTGCTGGTCGGCCCCGCGCCGGTGGGCGCGTCCTATCTGAACATCGAGCGCGTCGTGGCCGCAGCTCTCGCCAGCGGTGCCGACGCGGTGCACCCGGGCTACGGGCTCCTGTCCGAGAATGCTGTGTTCGCCCGCGCCTGTGCGCAGGCCGGTCTTACCTTCATCGGGCCGAGCCCCGAGACCATCGAGGGCATGGGCAACAAGCGCCGGGCGCGCATCGCCATGCAGGCGGCCGGGGTGCGCTGCGTGCCCGGCTACGACGGCGAAGCGCAGAGCGACGAGGTCCTCATCCACGAAGCGCGCAAGCTCGGCTTCCCGATCATGGTCAAGGCTGCTGCTGGCGGCGGCGGACGCGGCATGCGCCGGGTCAGCGCTGAAACGGAGCTCGCGGAGAGTCTCGCTCGTGCTCATTCGGAAGCCGACAAGGCTTTCGGCGACGGGCGGCTGATCTTGGAGCGCGTGATCGAGGGCGCTCGGCACGTCGAAGTTCAAGTCGTTTCCGACAGCCACGGGCAGGTGATCCACCTGGGTGAGCGTGACTGCTCGGTGCAGCGCCGCTTCCAGAAGGTGATTGAAGAGGCCCCTTCACCAGCCGTGAACGCGGAGCTACGCCAGCGCATGGGCGAGGTGGCGGTGCTCGCGGCCCAGCGCTCGGGCTACATCGGCGTGGGCACGGTGGAGTTTCTGCTCGCGCCAGGTGGCGAGTTCTACTTTCTGGAGATGAACACGCGCCTTCAGGTCGAGCATCCAGTCACGGAGCTGGTGACGGGCCTCGATATCGTGGCGTTGCAGGTGGCCATCGCCGAGGGTGAAAAGCTTCAGCTCTGCCAGGCCGACGTCGTGCTGCGCGGTCACGCGATCGAAGCGCGGCTCTATGCCGAGGACCCGGAGCAGGGCTTCGTGCCCGCGACCGGCTCGATCCTACGGCTGACCCTGCCTGACGGTCACGACGTCCGCGTCGATCACGCGCTTGCCGAAGGACTTAGAGTCACGTCGCATTACGATGCGATGCTGGCCAAGCTCAGTGCGCACGGCGCCAACCGTGACGAGGCCAAGCGAAAGCTCCTGCACGCGCTCGCCTCTCTGCGGGTGCTCGGTGTGCAGACCAACCAAGCCTTCTTGTGCAGCGTGCTCGAAGACCCGGTCTTTTCGGCCGGTCACGCCACTACGGAGCATCTGGACAAGACCTTCGTGCCTTCAGGTGGTGCTCCGCCTAGTCGGCAGACGCTGGTGGCGGCGGCCTTGATCTGCGCGGCCGGGGCGCATTGCCAGAGCGCATTCGCAGACGAGCTAGTCGGCTTTAGCAACTGTCAGGGCGTGAGCTGGCCGCTTCTGCTCGAACACGCTGGGAGAAACATCGCGCTGCGGGTGGAGCCCGAGAACCGCAACGGCGAAGTGCGCGTGCGCGTTGGCGAGTCGATGGTGTTGGTCAGAGTGGTGGAGTGCACCGAGCAGCGGTTGTCCTTCGTCCAAGATGGCTTGCGTACCCGGGTCGACTACGCGCTCGATGGCGATGTGCTCTGGCTGCACATGGATCGCGGCGCGTGGGTGTTTCGTGACATCACCTATGCGCCACCGCGATTGACCGTAGAGCAGGGTAGCGGCCGCGCACTGGCACCCATGGATGGTGCGGTGGTGGATGTGCCGGTGAAAGTGGGTGACGAGGTTAGCCGTGGGCAAACCCTGGCCGTGATCGAAGCCATGAAGCTCGAGCTGCGCGTGTGCGCAGACCTGGATGGCGTGGTGCAAGCGGTGCACGTCGTGCGTGGCGAGCAGGTCAGAGCACAGCAAGTGCTGGTCGAAGTGCGCGCTGCGCTGCAGGCGCAGTGACGGTTGGGACAAGAGCGCATGACGGCAAAGACTAAACAGAGACGCCTGGACCGCGATCCACATCGCGATCCGCCCCCGCTTCCTGCGGTGCGTGCTCAGCTACAAATGTAGGCTCCGCGCGCTCCTCGAAACCGGGGGCGCCTCGCTCGTGTCTCACGCCCCATGCGTTCCTGTTTAGCGCACCTGCCTCCATGCCGGTCGCGAGCTTTAGGGTCGCGCTGCGGAGAGCTTTTGCGTAGGCTCTCGCGCATGAGCCAGCTGATGTTGATTCGTCACGGTCAGTCGGATGCATTCTCCGCCGACGGGGATCGCCTGACTGCGTTGGGAGAGCGTCAGGCGCAGCTTCTGGGAGAGCACTTCGTCGCGA
>JADGRG010000607.1 GCA_017881145.1 Sandaracinaceae bacterium
AGAAGCTCGAGGCGCTCGGTCGCGATCGGTGGTCGCGCGGTGTAGCGCAAGAGGCGCTCTAACTGGTTACGGTCACGGCGATCGATGGCTCGCTCGGTCTTCGGCCTGCAGCGTTGCGCCTCACTGGGCCCTGATCGAAGCCCGCTGCTACGCGGAGGGCTTCGAAAGCCGCCACGTGACGACCTGATACACGTCCGGCGAATCGCCGCCCTCGCCTGCCAGCCACGGACCAAGACGCAACACCCCGTCGGGATCGATGCGCAGCGCGGGCAAGCCCGCCAAAGGGGTTTCGCGCTCCCGCACCAGCGTCGGCACAGCAGCTTCGAGCCGCGCCGCCACCTCGGGGCCCTCTTCCCGCGTGGGCGAGCACACGGCATACACGAGGACCCCTCCTGGGCGCAGCAGACGCACGGCCTGGCGTACGATTGAGAACTGCAGCTCTGCGAGGCGGCTCGGGTCCGCGGGATCGAAGCGCAGCAGCAACTCGGGACGTCTGCCGATCGTGCCTAGACCCGTGCACGGTGCGTCAACCAGCACACGGTCGAACCGCGCACCGAGCCCGCCCTGGCCGACCGTGAGATCGATCGCTCGACACTGCACGCGCTCGGCACCCAACTGAAGCCGCGCAAGCTCTTGCGGGATGCGTTCCAGTTTGCGCTCGTCAAGGTCGACTGCGAGCACCTCGCCAGCCGGGCCGACGGCCTCGCACAGCAACGTGGTCTTGCCGCCATGACCCGCGCACAAATCGGCCACGGCCTCGCCCGGTTGCGCACCGAGGCAGAGGGCGACGATCTGAGCGCCTTCGTCCTGCACCGTGAAGCGGCCCTCGGCATAACCAGGCAGCGCGCGCGGATCGCCGGCGCGCGAGAGCAACAGCGCCAGCGGCGAAACGTCGCTCTCGCGCACGACCGCGCTGGGTCGAGCCTCGCGAAGTTCTGCGGCCAGCACAGCGCGGTCTTCGCCCAATCGCACACGCAGCGAAAGCGGCGGGGAGCTGGCGGCTTGGTCGAGCCATGCCGTGCGCCGGTCGCGATCGAGCGCGCGCTCAAACACGCCTTCGGCGGCTTTGGGCAATACGATGCGACGAGGCTGCTCGGGCTCCGCGGGCCGCGCTAGAGCCAGCTTGCGCAGCACCGCGTTGGCAAGCCCCGAAAGGCCCGAACCACGCGCGGCACGCACGATGCTGACGGTATCGTTCACCACAGCGTGCGGCGGCACGCGCGACAGATGCCGGATTTGGTAGCAAGCAGTGCGCAGCGCCGCCCGCAGCAGCGGGTCCATGCTCTCGGGATCGCGACGCAGGTGCACGGCGATGGCCGCGTCGAGTTCGGGAAGCACGCGCAACGTTCCGTAGACGATCTCGGTCGCCAGCCCGGCGTCGCGCTCGGAGAGCCGCGCGCGCGCCAGCTCACCGTCGAGAGCACGGCTCGCGAACGCGCCCTGCTCGGCCACGCGCAAGAGGACGTTGACCGCGACGGCGCGCGAGGAGGTGGCCGGCGCGCTCATTCGGAGCGCAACCCGTCCAGGATGTCAGGCCACTGCCGCTCGACGTCATTGATGAATGCCAAGACCATGACCGCCAATAGCAGAAGCAGACCAGCAATGTGAGCATACTCGCGCGCCCGAACGCTCACCGGCCTCCGTAGCACGCCCTCGTAGAGGAGAAACAAGAGATGCCCGCCGTCCAGCAGCGGCACCGGAAAGAGATTGATGAGACCGAGATTGATGCTGATGAAGGCCATCAAGGTCAGGTAGTTCAGAGCGCCAGCGCGCGCGGCGGTACCGGCCACATCGAAGATGGTGAGAGGGCCACCCAGCGACTTGATGCTGAGGCGCCCCTGCATGAGCCGCAGCACCGAGAAAAACGTGAGCTGCACCACATCTGACGTCGCGTTCAGCGACTCGCGCAGCGCATAGGACAAGGGATGCGGGTTCGGCACGGCATGGTCGAGGCGCGTCGGAACCCAGTTGCGGATACCCACCACATAGCGATCGTAGCTCTGACCGTACTCGGTTACCCCACGCTCGTGTTCGAGGGCGAAACTGCCACTCCTTTCTTCGTCCCCGCGCCGCCAACGAAGCACGTGCTGCTTGCCCCGGTCGGCGCGCAAGTCTTCGATGAAGCTGGCCCACGTGGCGATCGGCTCGCCGTCGAGTTCGAGCAGTCGGTCCCCAGGCAAGAGGCCCGCTCGGTGCTCGGGCGAGCCCACCGTGACCTGGCTTACGTACAAGTCGCCGAGTTCGAGCCCCGCCCGCCCAAGCGTTTCGCCCTTGCCAGGGTCCGGCGTCAGCGTCGCGACGGCTACCCATGTCACGCTGGCCTGGGGTCGCAGCGTGGCTGCGCAAGGTGGTGTTGAAACGCATCTCGGCAGGCAGTGGCTGCGACTCCAACGTTGTGTTCGCCAAACAGATGAGTACGCCAGTGACTTGACCAGCAGCCGCAAGAGACGCGGCTGTGCGTCGGGTCAGCGTTCGGGACGTAGCGCGACCGCCGAAGGTATTCGTCGACGCGTTCTGGCCGGCATTGCTGGGGATTGTCGCGGGTCGGGTCCGAAGGCGCA
>JADGRG010000608.1 GCA_017881145.1 Sandaracinaceae bacterium
CGACGTTGACCTGCCCCTGATAGTAGCGTTTGCCCGCATACCCTTCGGAGTACTTGTTCGTGAGAACCGAGCCGGTGGCCTCGAGCACGGCTCGCGAGGCGTAGTTCTCGCTCGGAATCAACCGCACCTTGTCGTGCTGGCGCTGGGTTTCCAGCTTGATGAGGTCAGCAATCTCGGGGTCGACTTGGCTTAGATTCGGCTCGCTCATGGACGTCTCCTGGAAGGCGCTGCCTTACCACAAAGGCCCGTGCCTTTCATTGCGTTTGTCGTGCACCCCTTGGCGTAGGGGGCCTCTGGTGCTAGTCCGGTCGCCCTATGACTCGAGTCGAGCCGAGCTTCGAAGAGTTTTCGGCGTTAGCGACCGCGGGACGCGGCACGACCGTGGTGCCGGTGTCGCGCGAGGTGCTGGCCGATGCGCTCACCCCGGTGGTGGCGTACGCGACGGTCGGCGATGGGGTGGGCAGCTACCTGCTCGAAAGCGTGGTCGGCGGCGAGAAGTGGGCCCGCTACAGCTTCGTAGGCTTCGAGCCCGACCTGATCGTGCGTGGGATCGGCGATCGCTTCGAGGAAGAGCGACCCGAGGGCCGGCGTGTGCGCACGGTCAGCGAGCCGTGGAGCGCGCTGCGCGAGACGCTAGCGCTCTACAAGCCACCGGTGGTGCCCATGACACCCGCGCTGCCGCGCTTCTGGGGCGGTGCGGTGGGCTATATCGCTTACGACGCCGTGCGCCGCTTCGAGCCCACGGTGAGCGGCCAGCACCAAGCTGCTGCCGAAGACTGCCACTTCACTTTTTCGATCTCCGGCACGTTACTGATTTTCGACAACCTGCGGCAGACCATGCGCATCGTGGTGCCGGCCCGCCTCGACGATCACGATGACCTGCGCGACGTCTACGACTCCGCGGTGGCACGCATCGATCGTGCACAGCAGCGTTTGGCGCAGCCGGTGCACGTGCGCACGCTGCCGCCGCCGCAGAAGGATCGCGAGCTTACCATCCCGCCCTCGTCGTTCGATCGTGCTAGCTATTGTGCCGCGGTCGAGGCCTGCCAGGAACACATCCGTGCCGGCGACATCTTCCAGGTGGTGTTGAGTCAGCGCCTGCGCGTGCCGAAGCAGGGCACCGATCCCTTCGATGTCTATCGCGCGCTGCGTGCCATCAATCCGTCGCCGTATATGTATTTCCTGCGCTTCGGGCAGGTGCGCATCGCGGGGGCCAGCCCCGAGGTGATGGTGCGCCTGGAGAACGGCAAAGCAGAGCTACGGCCGATCGCCGGCACGCGTCCACGCGGCAAGGACGCCGAAGACGACGCCCGCATCGAGCGCGAGCTCTTCGCAGACCCCAAGGAGATCGCCGAGCACGTGATGCTGGTCGATCTGGGTCGCAACGATCTGGGCCGCATCTCCAAGCCCGGCACGGTGCGAGTGACCGAGCGGATGGTGGCCGAGCGCTACTCGCACGTCATGCACATCACCTCCAACGTGCAAGGTGAGCTCGCCGAAGGCCGCGACGCGATCGACGTGCTGCGCGCGACCTTCCCGGCGGGCACGCTGAGCGGAGCGCCAAAAGTGCGCGCGATGCAGATCATCGAAGAGCTCGAGCCCGAAGCGCGCGGCGTTTACGGCGGGGCCATCGGCTACATCGGGTTCGACGGCAACATGGACCTGGCGATCGCCATCCGCACGGTGGTGGAGCAGGGCGGTGAGTTCCTGGTGCAAGCCGGTGCTGGCATCGTGGAAGCGAGCCAGCCCAACGCCGAATACGACGAGACCATCAGTAAGGCACGGGCCGCCCTGGTGGCCATCGCCACGGCGCACGACGCGCAGGGTTGAGGTTGCGGCGGGCGTGCACCCCGGCGTTCCAGAACGCTTTGACAGCGCCCATTGCCTGCGCTACAAGCCTGCCCCGCTGGGGTGGTAGTTAAGCTGGTTATAACGCATGCCTGTCACGCATGAGGCCGCGGGTTCGAGTCCCGTCCACCCCGCCACGTTTCACCTGAACAGTGTCGCAGCTTCGCGATGTCGCGTGGGGCCAGAGCCAATCACAGGCACAGCACGCAATTTGGGTGGGCAGCTCTTCACTCGGCATCAATGCGTGCGGCGGCGATGTCTTCGAGTCTGAAGACGCGTGAATCGAGCGACTTGAGGTCGGTGGCGAGCAGGACCTCGTCGCGGCCTCGGCGACGCAGTGCCTCGGGAAGCACCGAATACACGCGTCTGTGACCACGATCGCTGACCTCGAGATGCACCGGGCGCTCGGCCTTGGCGGCGTCACTGATCAACGTGCGCGCAGCTGCTGACGAGATCGGAGACATCGTGCCAGGCAAGGGCTGGCGCCCCAATGCTGCTGCGTGGACCGCGAAATCGTCGTCATCGTCCAGCTCGTCGAAATCGCCGTCCAGCATCTCGTCGGCGCGATGGTTGCGGCCACAGTGCTCGCAGAACTCGCCGTCGTCGTCTGCGTCGCCATCCGCGTCACCGGCGGCAAGCGCGGAAAGCGCTCGCTCGATCGCTCTCAAGACTTCTGGTTTCTGTAGCAGCGCGATCGCGCGATCACCCTCCGGTCGCAAGCGCCCACCCTGAGTGATCGCCTGAGCCTGCCGATTGAGGCCCTCCACGTCGGAGGCCATCTTGAGCGAACGCGAGCGCCACTTTTCGTTGAGCAAGAGCCACGGCAGGATGTCCATTGGCAGCTCCAGCGCGCTCTGGGCTTGCTCCTGCTTGGACTTCGGCATGCGCTTGATCCATCCGCTCAGTTCACTGGGCAGGGCCTTTTGCCATTTGCGCAACAGGGCGAGCAGCTCGAAGAGCTCTGCTGGTGCACCCTGAGTGCGCGCCATGTCTTCGAGCTCGCGCAGTGCGCCATCGCTCTCGCCTGGTGCTCGGCCTTTGACACCGTAGTCGCCGCTCTGTCGCGCGCGCACCACCGCGGCGCGTAGCTCTGCGTCAGGTTCAGACAACGGCAAGAGCGGCCGCTCCGGTCGACCGTCGCGCGCAAGTCGCGCCACCGCATGCCGATCCGGGCGGCTCGGACTGTCGAGATCATCGAGGCTGCCGGAGGCACGGAGCGCGACCCCTGCTTTGGAAAGTGTCTTCTCCAGCACCGAGCCCGCGATCGATCCATCCAGCTCGATCACGCCGGGCGCGGGCCGACTCAGTACATCATCGCCCAACCCCGCTGCGATGCGGTCTGCAGTCGCGTCGTCGGTGAACAGAAACGTGCCGCGTCGCAGCTGCGC
>JADGRG010000609.1 GCA_017881145.1 Sandaracinaceae bacterium
CCCAGCCCAGGCGCGCCAACGCCAAGCAGGTTCCGCTGGCAGCCAAGAGCGAGGTCGAGAGCGAGAAGGCCGAGGCGGCCGCGCCGACGTTCGCGCCAACGTTCAGAAAGCCAGAAGCGTTCCACGCGTAAGCACGCGGAGCTGGGCTAGCGTCACAGGCCTGCCGTCAGAGCAACGCCGGCAAGAGCGGCTGGTCGACGTCGTCCTCTGCGCCACTCGAAGCCAAGAGCTGGCCGATTCGCCTTTGCCCATCAGCGGCGCTGTCGATCGCGGCATGCAGATGGTGCACGCCATCGCGGTCCTCGATGCGCACGAAGAACACGCGCCGCAGCGCGAGCTGCCCGCGCTCCTCTATCTCGGCCTCGGCCTCACCGCAGAGTGCGATAGCCATCGCGTCGAGTCGGCGAGCCTCGGCGCGCAGCAGGGCCAAGATCTCGAGGTAGTCCTTGCGCGAGGCGATCGGCTGCGGAAGCTCCGCGCCGAGCGCGGTGGCATGCGTCAGCGGCGCACCAGTCTGCGGGTTGCGCCGCACCAGCATATAGGCCGCCAGTGGCACACGCCCCGAGTGATCGAGGCTCGCCGCAGCGTGCTGCTTCGCCTCTTTGACCAGCGCTGATTCGTCCTGCTGCATGAGCACGCGCAATCTAGCGTGAAGTATGCGAGCGCGCAGCCCGAACGCGATCTGAACCGACGCAAGAGTCGTCCAGGAATCGCTCAGAGCGAGCGCGCCCGCAGGCCCGGAGGGAGCGCTACTCACGTAGCGTGACCGACGGACCGAGGACGAAAGCCGCTATGAGCGGTTCCTGGGCGACTCGTCACTCAGCGGGGTCTGCCAAAGTGCGCGCTGCACCTGCACAGGCCGGAGCTGCGAAGGCGGCGCACCCATGCGCTGCAACGTTTCGTTACACACCGACGGGGCGCTTGTCGGCCCAGGGACGCGCTGCTTCGAGCTGCGCTGAGAGTCGTAGCAGGGTGGCCTCATCTCCGTAGCGAGCGACGAGCTGCGTGCCGACCGGCATGCCGTCCGGATCCCAGTGCAGGGGCAAGCTGGCAGCAGGTTGACCGGTCAAGTTCCAGAGCATGGTGTTCGACATCGCCTCCAGCATGGGGTTGTCGGCGACTATCCGTTCGAAGACCAAGTCGAGGAGCTTGCGTGGTGCGACGCGCTTCAAGGTCTTGAGGACCGCCAGGTTGAAGCCGCGCTGCGCAAAAGCGCCGACCAGCGGTACCGGCTGCGCGATGGTGGGCGTCATGAAGATGTCGCAGGACTCGAAGAAGCCCGCGAGGCTGCGCGCTTCGTGCTGATAGACGCGGATCGCATCCAGCAACTCGCCTGCGCTCAGATGCTCGCCCAAGAGACGCAGCGCCCAGGTTGCATCCTCCAGCTCGTCGGGTGCGACTGGATGCCCGACCAGGCGTGCCATGTCGCGCACGTCTGCCGCGACGCTCGCGGCGACGACCAAGAGATATGCGCGCACCATTGCGTTGCGGTCGAAGCTCGGCGTTACCTGCATGACTTCATGCCCAAGCTCTTCGCAGAGGCGTGCGCTGGACCAGAGCGCGGCTCGACAATGCGGGTGGGTCTTGTGCCCGAAGAGCGGTGCGTCACTCACGGCGATGCGCAAGCGGCCAGGCGGCGTGCCGACTTCGTCGGCAAAGGGACGCAAAGGCGCAGGCGGAAAGTAAGGCGCACCGAGATCGGGTCCTGCAAGCGCATCCAGCACAGCTGCGCTGTCGCGCACGCTGCGAGTCAGCGCATGGCTCACCGAGAGCCCACACCAAACCTCGCCCACGCCGGGGCCATGTGGCGTGCGAGCGCGCGTCGGCTTCAGACCGAAGAGCCCGGTCATGCTGCAGGGAATGCGGATCGAGCCACCACCGTCGCTGCCATGTGCGATCGGCACCATGCGCGCAGCCACTGCGGCAGCCGAACCGCCGCTCGATCCGCCACTGGTGCGTGCGAGGTTCCAGGGATTGCGCGCAGGTCCCCAGAGCTCGCTCTCAGTCACACCGGTGATCGCCAGCTCGGGCACGTTGGTCTTGCCGAGCACGATGAAGCCGGCACGCTTGAAACGCAGCGTCATCTCGCTGTCGCGCTCCCGCACCAGGTCCTTCAGCAAGCGCGTGCCAGCGCTGGTCGGGAAGCCCGCGTAGTGCTCCTCGATGTCCTTGAGCAGCAGCGGCACGCCACGGAACGCTCCGTCGGGCAGCGGCGCCTGCAGCGTGCGCCGAGCTTCGTCGTCCATGCGCAGCACGACGGCGTTGAGCCGCGGGTTGTGCGCTTCGATGCGCGCGATGGCGGCTTGCAAGAGCTCGCTCGGCTGCACCTCACCGCGGCGCACCAGCGCTGCGAGCCCAAGCCCATCGTAGTTTGCATACTCGGAAGGCAGCACGGGAGACCTCGAAGCTATCGTGCCGCAATACGGCTGCTAAGTGAAAGACCCCTCTGCGCCGCGCACGGGCAGGCTCGGCGCTCCGCCCGTCGGCGCGCGGACGGCTTCCGAGGCGACCAGCCCTTCAGTGAACGCATCGGATATAGAACGAGCTGCTGCTGACGTTCGCGACGGTGGCGTACGAGTAACCGGCACTGAAGTTGAGGTACCACATGTTGCCTCGTTCACCGGCAGATGGGGAGGATGACCAGAACTCGGCTCGCGGCGTGCCCGGGAAGGCAGTGGCATCGATCGCCGGCCTGTAGTTGGTCGGGTCCACGATGGTGAGCAGCTCCGAGATCGTGGGCACCCTCCACTTGCTGCCAGCCAGCGCGAGCCCCGCGCAATAGCTCTGCGCTCCCGGTTGCTTATAGGTCTTGGTGTCCACTGCGCGCTGCCAGGTTAGCGTCGTGCGCGTGTCGTAGACGGTGCCGTCCGCGGGGAATGTGTAACGGACAGGTGGCGCGCCGCCGCTGCCCGTCGAGGCAAACACCGGAACAGTGGTCCGCACGCAGCGCACACGCCGCGTATTGGCGTAGTTGTAGCCGGGCGCTGTGCTCTCGTAGAACGAGGAACCATCGCGGTTATCCACGCACCACACGGTCTTTGGCCCGTCAGCGGTGGGTTCGCTCACTCCGGTGCCGGCGGGATCGACATAGGGCGAGGATGACCAGAAGCTGTATTGGTCCTCGGGGATGTTCGTAAACACCTTCGGGTCGATGGCAGGTGCGGACCTGCCGAAGTCCACGATCGACTCCAGCTCGGCTCGCGTAGGCAGCCGCCAGTCCGTGCCTGCGAGAGCGAGCTGCGAGCAGTAATCACTGGCCTGCCGCCAGGTGCAGGTGTCACCCGCTACGTGTTTGGAGCCGGAGCAACCCCGGGACGGGTAGACCGCCGGCAAGGTGCGCTGCCACTGCCGACCGCTGCGCGCGTCGGTGACTGTGCCGTCGCCGTTGTCGGTGAAGAAGCTGGGCGAATCCGTAGGCACCCAGTCCGCGAACTGGCCGCGGCAGGTGTAGTTCGGCGCCAAGGGCTGGCACGGGTAGGAAGCGCTGCAGTCCCTGGCATCGGCGCACGCTCCGCCGCCACCGCTGGTGCCAGCCGCAGCACCACCGCCACTCGCCCCGGCTGTTGTGCCACCGCTCGTCCCGGCCGCTGCGCTGCCGCCGTTGGCTCCGGCTAAAGCGGCACCACTGCCTGCTGCCGCATGCAGACCGCTGCCACTCAGATCCGTCGATGCACCGCTGCCGCCCTCGCCAGCTGCTGCGGTCGCGCCGCTCCTGCCGACACCGACCGATACGCTGCCACACCTGACATCGCCTGCTCCGACCGCAGCGCTACCACCGAGGCCACGCGACACGCCACACTCGATCGACCCTGCCGAGCTGCTGCCGCCGTCCACACCCACGCTTCCACTGCTCGTGACCGTATTTCGCGCTCCGCAACCCCATCCCAGGAGCAACGCGCTCGCGACTAACAGCAGCCAGGTCTTCACCTGCATCTCGTCCTCGTCGAAGTGCCGCCGGTTGCCCGGAACGCGCCGCACAAAGCGCACATCGGCTTCCCGTGTGTGAGCTCACGCGGCAGCCCTCGTGCAATGCTGCCAGCGCTCTGCTCGGTCCACTTCGCAGTACGGACGATTTCGGCTGACCTTGAGCTCCTGCG
>JADGRG010000610.1 GCA_017881145.1 Sandaracinaceae bacterium
CCTCGACTGGGACGAAGGTCCCGAGGTGGGCGGTCCGGATGGGCCCTACTACCAGACCGAGCGCCTCGGCCTCTACGGCGCTTACGTCGACAAGCTGATCGCCTCGGGCTCGGCCTACCGTTGCTATTGCACCAAGGAAGACCTCGACCGCGCGCGTGCCGAGCACAAGGCGCGCACCGGCAGCGAACAGGGCTTCCGCTACCCGGGCACCTGCTGGCAGCGCAGCGACTCACCCAGCGGCAAGCACGTGATCCGCTTGCGCGCGCCCAAGACCGGCGTCACCGGCTGGGACGACCTGATCAAGGGTCGCATCGATATCGCTAACGAAACGTTGCAGGACTCGGTGCTCATGCGCAGCGACGGCATCCCGCTCTACAACCTGGGCGCAGCCGTCGACGACATCAGCATGCGCATCACGCTGGTCGCGCGGGGCGACGATCACGTCATCAACACCCCGCAGCAGATCTTGATCTACCAAGCGCTCGGGCAAGCCCTGCCGGACTTCGCGCACATGCCGATGATCCTGGCGCCAACCGGGGAGAAGCTGAGCAAGCGGCACGCCGCGGTCTCGGTCATGGATTATCGCGACCAGGGCTTCCTGCCGGACGGCGTGCTCAACTACCTGGCGCGGCTGGGATGGTCGCATGGCGATCAGGAGATCTTCACGCGCGCCGAGCTGATCGCGGCCTTCGACTGGAAGCAGTGCGGCGACACCAGCGCGCGCTACGACCTCAAGAAATTTCAATACGTGCAGGCCAGTCATTTGCGCATGCTCCCGCCGAAGCTCCTGGCTGCGGAGGTCGTACCCTTCCTCGCCAAGCGGGGCCTTTCGGTGAGCGCGAGTGATCCGCGTCTGATCGCGGCCATCGATCTGATCAAGCCGCGCGCCACCACCTTCATCGATGCCGCCGATGCGCTCGACTACTTCTTCCGCGACGAGCCGGTGATGGATGAGAAGGCCAAGGCCAAGTTCTTGACCCCGGAACATCGCGGCGTGCTGGCGAGCCTCGCCACCATCATCGAGCGCATCACGCCTTTTGGTCGCCAGGAGCTGGAAACCGTGGTCAAGATTTGGCTGGAACGCGATCAGCGTGAGCTCAAGGACGTGGCGCAGCCGGCCCGCGTCGCCCTGACCGGCCGCACCGCCAGCCCCGGTCTCTTCGAGGTCATGGAGATCCTCGGCCGCGAGCTCACGCTTGCCCGTCTGCGTCGCAGCTGATGTGCTGAGCTTCGGGTCAATGTAGGCGCGCCACGGCAGCTCATGGCTGCCGGCGCTGGCGCTGTAGAACTCAGGTGCTCGCTCGTATTCTGGAGGAGTTGGCACATTGTTGCTGCTCCGCCTGCTGCGCCGATGTCCCGCTTATGGTAGCGAAACTCGGATGAAGTCGATGCACGTGCGAGGGTGGCTGGATAGTCGTGGCTCGGTCGCTCTATTCGCAGCGCTGCTCAGTCTGGGCACGAGCGCGCGCGCAGACGTGATCGAGCCCAACGGCGTGGCGGTGCCGCTCATCAAGGGCGGTTCCGAGATCCCGCTGACCACGTACTTCGCTGGGGAGAACGAGCCGATCGATGCCGTGAAGGATGCGCACGCGGTCCCCGAGACCTTCTCTCCGCTCTGCGGCTTCAGCGCGACTCTGGTGCTCAAGCAGAGCGGGTCGAGTTACGGCGTCGGTTACTACAACATCATGGCCAACGCCACGATGCCGCCATCAGCGGCGGAGATCTACCAGATCGTCCCTGCCGGCTCGCCAGTAGGCACCGCCGTCACGGGCGCGACCATCCGCGCTGAGCCGCACTACCTGGGGGGCGAGGTCGGCTTCGCGCTGATCCGCACGCCCCCCAAGGTCCCGCACTTCACCGAGAGCGAGTGGAACACCGTGTGCTCTTTGTGGCCCTGCACGACCGGGCCCTGGATCCTCTCGCTCAAGTATCTCTCGCCCACCAAGCCGAACACCTATTACGTGGCCTTCGAGGATGGAGACACCAGCGCTAGCGGCTGGTCCAACGACGGCGATTTCAACGACTACGTGTTTCGTTTCACTGGCCTCACCTGTGCCGGTGGCGCTGCACCCTGTCAGGTCAAAGATCAGCAAGGTGCCTGCGTCGACGGGCTGACCGAATGCGACGGAACTGGCACGCTGGTCTGCAAGCAGCTGATCAAAGCGGCGGTCGAGGTGTGTGACGGCGTCGACAACGATTGCAACGGCAGGGCCGACGACGGCGATAATCTCTGTCCGGTGGGCAAGCACTGTGTGCGTGGAACCTGCGTCCCGCCCTGCGGCAGCGAGTTTCCCTGCTTCGGCAACGCCGTGTGTGAAGCAGGCCTGTGCGTGGATCCGGCCTGCCAGAGCGTGACCTGCGACGCAGGCAAGACCTGCGTGGCCGGAAGATGCCAAGCCCCATGCGACGGCGTGAAGTGTCCGGGTAGCCAGGTGTGTCGGGTTGGTCGCTGCGTGGAACCCTGCGACGGCGTGAGCTGCGGCGCAGGCAACGTGTGCAGCAGTGGCGTGTGCGTGCTGCCTTGCTCGTGCAGCGGCTGTCCGGCCGGGCAGGCGTGTCGAGCCGATGGCCGGTGTGTTGAGCCCGGCTGCGAGACGCAGACTTGTAGCGCCACGCAGGCCTGCATCGCTGGCCAGTGCACGGATGCTTGTCAGGGTGCGGTCTGTCCGCTCGGCGGGAGTTGCTCGCTCGGCCAGTGCCAGAGCGGCGACGTGCCGAACCAGGTTCAGGCTGGCGATGGCGGCGCCACGGCGCAGTGGGTGTCGTCGAGCCAGGACGCGTCCTTGTCCTTCCCTACTGGCGCCGCCGACAGCGGCACCGACGCAGCAGCTGTCGGCGGTGGACGCCGCAACTCTGGCACGACTACGCCTACGGGCTGCGGCTGCCGGGTCCTGCCGGACTCGCACGGCGAGAGCGGTGGCCCGCGCAGCCTGCTGCTGGTGCTCGGGCTCGGCTACGTTTTGCGCAGGCGGGCTCGCCGCTCTCGGCGCTTCGCGTTTCAGCGCAAGAGCCAAAGCACCAGCGCACCTACAACGATTCGGTAGTAACCGAAAGGTGCGAGGCTGTGGCGGCGCAGGTAGTGGATGAAGCCAGCCACCACCGCCCACGCCACCACGAACGACACGAAGAGCCCGATGGCGAGCTCGGCGCCGAG
>JADGRG010000611.1 GCA_017881145.1 Sandaracinaceae bacterium
CCATGAAGTGCTGGCTAGCAGCGTGTTCGATCGTGTTGGCCAGCGCGGCGTTCGCTGCCGGCGCCCAGGCCGAACGCGTGGTGTATGCGGTCGCGATCGGCAACAACGCCCCGCCAGTGACACGCACCGATCTCCCGCTTCTGCACTACGCCGACGACGACGCCGTGCGTTACTACGAGCTCTTGCGCCGCGCAGGCCCGCACGCGCAGCTCTTGACCGTGCTCGACGCCAGCACCGAACGACGCTTTCCCGGGTTGGCCGCACAATCGTCGGCGCCCACGCTCGCCAACCTGCGTCGCGTGCTCACAGCCTACCGAGCGTCGATGCAGCAAGACCGCGCGCACGGCCGCGAGCCTCTGCTCTTTCTGACCTTCAGCGGACACGGCGCGATCTCCGAGCAGGGCGAGCCCTTCCTCGCCCTCGGGGACGCGAATCTCACGCGCTCCGTGCTCTACGACGAGATCTTGCCGGCGTTTGCGGACTTGCCGGTGCACCTGATCTTCGACGCCTGCGAGGCCGGCGCGCTGGTCGGTGCACGCGGCGCCTTCGACGGCGCGCTCGATGCGCCCCACGCACCCCTCGGCGCCGATGCAGCGCAACTCGTGCGCGGCCGCTCGCTGGCACGCTTTCCCAACGTCGGCGCGCTGGTCGCAAGCTCGGCCGGTCAAGAAGCGCATGAATGGTCGAGGATCGAGTCAGGCGTGTTCACCCACGAAGTGATCTCCGGGCTCTTGGGCGCGGCCGACGTCAATGGCGACGGGCGCATCGAATACAGCGAGGTGCAAAGCTTCGTTGCAGCGGCCAACCGCGATGTATCGGATCCCCGAGCTCGGCCGGAGGTGATCGCTCTGCCACCTGCTAGCAACCGGCACGCAGTGTTGATCGACCTCGGTCAGCTTCACGACGTGGCGTTTCTGCGCGGCGATGCCGGAGCGCTCGGACGCTTTCATGTAGAGCTCGAGAACGGTCTGCGTTGGCTCGAAGCTCACCTCGACGGCAAGCTCCAGGTCGTGCTCGCGCTGCCTCGCGGCATCGAGGCCTACGTGCGCACCGCCACGCGCGACGCCGTGGTGGCGTCGACGACCAGTGAGCTGGCGCTGAACAAGCTGGCCTTTGCTGCACCCTCAGACACGGGTCGCGGCGGCATCGACAGCTCCTACCGCAAAGACCTGTTCCGGAGGCCTTTCGGCGCCGACTACTATCGTGGCTTTGTGGATGCGACCGGCGTGCCCGGTGTTTCGTTCTCACACTCTCGGTCTGCGTTCGCGCACGACCCTGCTCGCTCCAAGGTTCCTGCCGTTGTCGCGTTGAGCGTCGGAGGCGCGGCTCTGGTGGTGGCAGTCGTGACGGGAGCGCTGGCGCTCCAAGCCAAGGCCGACTTCGATGACACGCGCCTGATGCGCCGGGCCTCCGAGCTCGATGCTCGCTACCGCACGCTGGCCACGGTCAGCGCCGTATCGCTGGCGGTAGCAGCTGTCGGCGGCGTCACTGGCTGGGTGTTATGGCCATCCGCCGCCATCAGCAGCGAGCAACCTGCCGGCATCGCGCTGCAACTCGGCATGCAAGGTCGCTTTTGATCGACGCAAGAGAGCAAATCATGTGGCCCGTGTGGCCTGCGACTCCGTATGGACGAGCAAGGACACGGCAGAGCGCAGAGCGCTCGGAGGATCATATGAAAAGTAGAACTTGGTGGTTGCTCGTGGCCAGCCTGCTTTCAGGGCTAGGCGGTTGCGGGCTGAGCATGCGGGACAAGACGGCGTGTGCGACGACGAAGGACTGCTTGGGCGGCTACGTCTGCATAGACAAGCAGTGCATCGGCGGAGACAAAGCGCCGGCAGATGGCGGATCGAGTCCCAGCAAGGACGCAGGTATTAGCGACGCGGGGTCGAGAGATAGTGGACCGCAATCGGTAACCGACGCCGGGCAAGACGCCGGCCAGCTACCCTGCGGGACGGTCCTGCGGGTGAGCCACGCGCGGCATCAGGTCTGGGAGCTGCCGATGGGCGCGACCTGGAATGCGGCGTTTCCAGAACTCTATGATGCGCTGCCGGCGGCGGACGACATGGTGGCGCGCTGCGGCCAAGCTGAGATTTGGGTGGCAGAGGGACGTTACGCGCCGACCGTATCGGACAAGAGTGCGTCGTTCGTGCTCAAGAACAACGTGGCGATCTACGGCGGCTTCGCAGGCACGGAAACCTCGCGCACGGAGCGCGACTGGCACGCGCATCTCAGCGTGTTGAGCGGCGATCTGAACTACGATGATGGCGACACCTCCGGCCTCAGCGGTGACCTCACCAAGTTCAAAGACAACAGCTACCTAGTTGTCCAGGGCGGCACCGGGCGCAACCCGGTCGATGCCAGTGGTGTGCTGGATGGCTTCGTCATCGAGGGCGGAAGCAACCAGTCGCCGACGAACACGACCGGTGGCGCAATCGCTCTTGATCACGGCTCGCCGACCCTCCAGCACATCGTCATCGCCTACAGCACTAACCCTTTCGTGTGCACGGGTCATGGGACGCCCCGACTCGAAGACGTCGTAATCGCCGCAAGCTACGGCAACTCACTTCAGTTGGGTAACTGTACGCCCAGCCTCGATCGCTTGGTGATCGCTGGAAACAGCTACGGCAGTTCTGGTGGCACGGTCTCCGGCACGCAGCCATACGCCCTGACCAATTCGATCATCGCCGGAAACGCCAATGGCCGATATGCAGAGTTCTACCTCGGAACCGGTACATCACCGAGCATCGATCACCTTATTGTGGCTGGCAACTCGAGCGGGGCGGACACCGCCAACCCGCCTTCGGGGGTAATGAACGGGTTGGCTATGCTTGATCCTGCCCCTGGCCCAAAACTGATCGTTACCAACTCGATCACTTGGGCCAACCTCCCGGACAACGGGACGACGGACGTCGCGAGCTGGGCTCACTCTTGTACGCAAGGCCAAGGGGCAAACGGTTCCAACGTGGACTGTTCGACCAAGTCTCCCTTCCGAGCGTACACCGCGCTCAGTGGCACGTGGACTGCGACTTACACCTACGACGACAATGCCGTGCAGACTGTGCTGCACGACAACGCGGCCCATTTCGCGCCCGGTGCGCTGGCGGGTCTCTTCGTGCAGCTTGGACCGGATCCCAGTGCCTGGCCTTCGCCAATGTGGGGCTCGCTCAGCTGGGGCTACATCGTGAGCAACACCGACCAAGACGTGCGTGTCTGGGGTCTGTTAGGGGCATGGAAAGGCGACGCCTACACCATCCGCGATCTCCGCCCCGCAGCCGACGCAGTGACCATCGACCATGCAGCTGTTGGCGGCATCGCGACCGACATCCTCGGTCAGTCTCGCGTCGACGTTCCGGCAACCACCGGCGACGTCAGCACTGCGGACATCGGTGCCTACGAATACGTGCCGGGTGGTCCCGCGATCTGTCTGGCCAAGTGCCCGTGACACGGGGTCGGTGATCGAAGTTTGACTCGCTTACTTCGCCACCGGCTTGAGCGCGACCTTGCCGTCCTTGACCACCACCTCGAAGTCGATCTTCTTGCCGGCGTGTTTCTTTTCGAGCTGGGGAAGCATGCCGCGCAAGCTCTTCTCGATGGTCTCGAGCTTCACGTTGTCGGTGCGCTCGGCGTTCTGCTTGCGCGCGACCAGATACCTCTCGTAGATGCGATGCAGGTCGTCGGCGGAGAGATTCTTTCCGGAAGTGGCGGCGCGCGCTGGCCCGTCCGTGGTCTTGGCTGCCGCGGCGGGCCTGGGCACGGGCGGTGCTTTCTGCGAGGTGCCCGCAGCGGCGATCCCCGCTGGCGGCGGCGGTGGTGGTGGCTTGTTGCCGGGCATACCCGCCGCTGATGGCGGCGAAGGTAGAGCGACCGGCACAACTGCCGTGGACTTCGGAGCGCCGTTGCCGGGTGCGCCAGGCAACGGCGGCAGTGGCAATGCAAAAGGTGAGATGGCACGCGGGCCGAGCGCAGCTTTGGGTGGCAGCGGAGGCAGCTTCTTCGGGCCTGGCTGGGCAGCGGCGGGCTGCACGGACGCACTCGCCGGACCGGGATCGCTTGGGCGTGCTGCGAGCGTGACCGGGGCTGGGGTGCTCGTCACGCCTTGCGCCGCAGGTGTGGCGTGCAGCGCCACCGCTGGCTCGGACTCTCGCAGCACGGACTGCAGCGCCGAATCCATCTCGACATCCACGTCCACGTCGACGTCGTAGGAAAGCTCGGGCTCTCCACCGTCGCGTTGCACCTGGCCGCGCAGCTTCTTGGCTCGCAGCACGTCGCGCTGGTAGGTGCCCTCCTCGATCTGTCGCGCGATGCGCCGCCAGTAGGTCGTGAAGGTGGTGTGGCGCTGCACCAGCTGGTGCAGTCGAAAACGCAATCCGGTGTTGCGGATCTGCTCGCGCCGCAGGCGCTGCAAGAGGTCGTCCACATCCTTGCGCGCGACCGCCGGCTCCATGCGCTCGAAGCCGGCGAACCACTGCTCGTAGAGCATCTTGAGGCGCCGCAGCCGAACCTCGGCGTCGCTCAGCATGGCCTCGAAGAGCTTTGGATCCATCACTTCTTAGAGCGGCGTGATGCGCAAGTTGTCGAAGGTCAGCGAGGCTTCCCAGTTGTTGATGCCGAAGTGGTCGTGGCCGGGTCCGGCAAGCGGGTCGGGGTCGGTCATGCTGGCCAGCTGGTGGTCATCGACCCAAGCGCTGATGGTAGCGCCCCGGCGCAGGATTTTCATATGGTAGCTTCGCCCAGGTACGACTTTGTAGGCGGGGCCAACCACACGGTCATCGCCGTGTTCGTTCATTCTGGCCAGCACGTTGAGCGAGTTGTGCCAGCCTCCGAAGATCACCACGTAGCTGGTTGCGGTGTAGGAGAGCGTCTCGGCTTTGGACACGCCGTCGCCAAAGACCTCGACCTTGATGTCGCCGTCTTCGCTCGCGCTGCTCACGTCGAACTCGATCTTGACGTCGTGCGGCAACTTGCGCCGCAGCCATAACGGCTTGTTGCGTGAGCCGGCGACTTTGAGTTGGCCGTTGCTCAAGCTGTAGGGCCCACCGGTGTTGTTCCAGGCGTCGCCCAGCGTGGTGCGATTGAAGTTGTCGGAGAACCCGGCCGGTCCAAGCCCCGGGTCGCCCTGGGGGGTGCAGGCCACGAGCAGCGCTCCAGACCAGAACCAGAGGAAGATCCACGTCGATGGCGTAGGGCTCAACACGCTGAGGTTCATTTCCAAGCTCTCCGCGGTCGCATCACTTGTGCGGCTCCGTTCCGTCGGTGCAACCATCTTCGTTTTCGTCTTTGCCTTCTTCGGCCGAGACCGTGGGACAGAGGTCGTCGACGTCCGGCACCAGATCGTTGTCGTTGTCTGGATCGGGGCAGCCATCTTGGTCCTGAAAGCCGTCCTTGTCTTCCGCCAAGAGTGGGCACTGGTCCTGGCTATCCGGGATGCCGTCGCCGTCCGCGTCGCGCAGCGGTGCTATCCAGGCGAGCCCCAAGAAGAGCCGGCCGTCGGGTGTGCCGTAGCCGCGCGTCACGCCCACGCCACCGCCGAGCGTGATCGCCCAATCTCCGAAACGCGCCCGCAGGCCCAGGTTGAGCTCCAGGCTCGTGGTCTTGGGCGAGCGGAAGTCGGTCGCGCCGCGCGTCTCGAAGATGAGTGATGCCCAGCTCAGAGGTGGCACCGGAGACTTGAGCGCAGCACCGAAGGTCAGCTCGTCGTAGAGGCGTGAAAGCCGCGGCACGTTGCCGCCGCCAGCTGCAGTCTCGATGCGCGCGCTCTCGAAGCGATGCAGCCAGCCGAGCGAGCCGCCCACGCCCGCACCCAGCAGATGAAAGTCGCCCAGCAGCGCAAGCTCGCTGCGCACGGCATTTTCGCTCGTGAACCACTTGCCCGTGCCAGTCGGCAGGAGTGCTTTGGCTTCGAGGGCGATGCCAGGTCCGTCCTTGGGTGCATCCGGCTTGGCCGAGCTCGTCCCGAGCAGTCGATAGCGACCTTGCAGGCGCGCATCGCCGAGCTTGAAACCA
>JADGRG010000612.1 GCA_017881145.1 Sandaracinaceae bacterium
GACACCGACCTCGACGCGGCCGTTCGGGAGTTGAGCGCACTCGACGCCGGCACCATCGACCGTGCGATCGAAGAGCTGATCACCAGCGCTGGCAGCGCCAACGACATCGCCTGGGTCGGGCGCCTCTCGCTCAAGCTCGGGACCGTAGGGCGCTACTGCGAACGCGCGCGCACCGCCGCTGCTTGGAACGACCGCGCACACGCCATCACGCTCTTGGGCAAGCTCGCCGTCCCCGAGGCGTTGCCTACGCTCGCAGCCGTGCTGCGGGATCCCCACGAGGACCAGGTCGTGCGCGGCAACGCTGCCGATGCATTGGCCGTGATTCGAGACCCGAGCGCGGTCCCTCTGCTGGTCTCGGAGCTACGTCAGGTCGACGAGCACGCCACGCCTCGGGTCGCTGAGGCCTTGATTCGCTTCGGCAACGTTGCGACGGCGCCGCTGCTCGAGTTGCTCGCTTCCAAGGAACACACGCCGGCGCGAATCTGGGCTGCACGCGTGCTGGCTGCCACGCGCGACACCGCAGCTGTCGAGACACTGCTGCAGGCGCTGCGTGATCGCAACGACCTGATTCGCGCGGCCAGTGCACAGGCGCTCGGTGCGATGACGGACCAGCGTGCGCTCGGCGCCTTGATGCAGGTGGCGTTGCGCGATCCGGCTCCGCTGGTGCGCGCGGAAGCGGCCCAGGCTGCGGCGCAGACTTCTGCTCCCGAAGCCAGCGACGTGCTGGTGGCAGCGCTGGGCGACCCGGACTACGCGACGCGCCTGCGTGCGCTCGAAGCGTTCGAGAGCATGCGCCTGGCCGACACCTCCGCGCTCGAGAAGGCGCTCGACGACAGCAACGCCGAGGTGCGTCGCAGGGCGGCGCTGGCACTGGAGCGTCTTGGCTACCTCGACCGTCTCGTGGAAGGGTTGGCGGCCGACGATCGTGCGCAGCGAGCGACGGCGTACGCAGTATTGCTGCAGCTGGGTAGGGCAGGCTTGGTGCAAGGCATCGCCGGCCGGATCCGACATGACTCGATGCAAGTGCGGGTTGCGATCGCCAGGGCTTGCGGGGCACTGCAGGCCAAGAGCGTCGGCGTATCGCTCTTGGGATCGCTTCAAGATCCGTCCTGGCCGGTGCGGGTCGCAGTGTGCGAGGCAATCGGGGAGCTGCAGCCAAAGGACGGTGAGCACGCCTTGCTCGGCCTCTTGGTGGATCCCGAGGAGAGCGTGCGCGAGGCCGCCGCCGGAGCGCTCGCAGCTTATGGCGGCGGCTGTGTCGAGCATGGCAGCGCGGCGCTGCGCCTGGCCTACGAGAGCGGCAGCGTGCCGATCCGTCTGTCGGTGATCGGCCTGGGCGCGAGCTCCAATTCCGGGCTGCTCGATGATCTCCTCGTGGAAGCGCTGCGTGATCCTAGCGAGGCCGTGCGGTTGCGAGCCGTGGGTGCGCTCTCCACGCGGCCGAATCCGGCGGCGGCCTCCGGGCTCATCGCTGCGCTCACCGACGCATCGATCGAGGTGCGGACCACCGCCGTGCCTGCACTTGGCGCGCTGGGCACGGCTGAGGCTTTCGAGGCGCTTTTGCGAACGCTTGCCGGGGCGCAGCCGGCCGTACGGGAGCATATCGCCGAGGCCTTGTCTGGGCCTGCGAGGCATCATCTGCTCCGCAGTCTCGATGAGCTCGCGAGCTCGGAGGTGCTTGACGTCAGACTCGGCGTAGCCTGGACTCTGGGCAAGATCGGGGATCCGCTCGGGGTGCCGGTGCTCTGCGCGTTCCTCTCCGACGCCGACGCCAGGTTGCGCGCGAGCGCTGCCGGCGCTCTGGGCAAGCTATCGGCGCCGGAAGCCGTGCGTGCTCTGTTGCGCGCCATCAACGATCCGGACCCCAAGACGCGCGCCGCCGTCGTCAACGCTCTGGGCAAATCTGGAGAGGGTACGGATGGCGTGGTCGCAGCGCTCGAGCCGCGCGTCAGGGATCCGGACGCGTTCGTTCGCAACCGCGCCGCGATCGCACTGGCCAGAGTCGCAGGCGCCGAGGTTGCAGCGCTCGCGAGCTCGCCCGAGCTTGCACACCTCATCGATCCTGCCGCGCTGGTGATCATGCACGGGCTGGTCGGCACCGCGGATAGCGTTGCGCTGGCGCTCCGAGCCCTCGGGGACAGCGCCCAGCTGCCAGCCATCCAGAGGTTCTTCGATCGCGAGGACGCAGCCGTCTGCAGCGCGTTTCTCGCCAACTTGAAGCTCTTGGATCCGCGCGCGCCCAGCTTGAGCACGCGGCTCGACCCAGCGGCGCTGGCCCTGCAATACGAGCGGCTGCTGACATCGAGCCAAGACGCGAACGCGCGTCGAGCAGCGGTCGAGGCGCTTTCCGGTTCGCTGGGCGACGCGCAGATCGTGGTGTTTGCCGGAGCCTTGAGCGCCGACCCCGACGACACCGTGCGTCTGCGCTGCGCGTCTGCGCTGGCGCGCGTCCCTGACAACGCCTTGGCACGCACGGCGCTGACGCGAGCCGCCAGTGATCCCAACCCACAGGTGGCCGTGGCAGCCGTCGAGGGTTTACGGACGCAGCGCCATCCGGAGGTCGACGCTGCGCTCTTTCGCAGACTCGGTGCCGGATCGGGCCTGGTCAATCAAGCCATCGAAGCGACGCTCGCCGAAATCTACCGAGACGACCTCGCGGCCTTTCTGGATCGTGTCATGGGCACCGATCGGCCAGCAGCTCTGGTGGCGGCGATGCGCGTGCTGGAACGAATCGGCAGCCCCAGCGCCAGCCCGCTCTTGGCGTTCATGCTGGAGTCGAGCGATCCAGACGTGCGCGCCGCGGCAGCGCGTGCCAGCGCCAAGGCCGACGGGCCTGGCGCGATGCGGCGCATCGGCAAGCTGCTCGACGACCCACACGAGACCGTGCGCATTGCGGCGCTGGAGGTCATCGCGGGTGAAGGTCCAGATGCCGTGGTGCGCCTGGCCTCTGCGCGCACCGACCCTTCGGTCGCGGTGCGCTCTCGCCTCTGCCACCTGCTCGAGGCGTTTCCCACTCTGGCGGCACAAAAGGTGATCGACGCCTTGCTCGACGACGCGGCTCCCCGCGTCAAGGCCTCCGCGTTGGTTACCTTGCTGAGCTTCGGTGAGCTCGACAGTCTGCGGCGTTTCGCCAATCACTACACCCAAGCCGATGCAGAGGTCATGGCCGAGGTGCAGGCCGATCAGCGCGCGGCAACCGTGACGCGCAACCTGGGCAAGCTGCTAGCGACGGGAGGTGACGGCGCTCTGCGCGAGCTCGCAGTGAGGGCCATTGGCGCCCTGGCGAGCGAGGGCTACGAAGGGCTTCTGGTGCCCGTGCTGCGCGACCCGCGTGCGGCGGTGCGCATGGCCGCGGCGCGTGCTCTAGCCTCGTCGGATCGTCCCGAGATAAGGGAGCGCATCCGTGAGCTCCGCGACGATCCCGAGCTCGTCGTGCGCGAGGCCGTGAGGCAGGCGCTTCAGCGCATGTGACTCGGCTTCTGCTAGAGTTCGCACCCGTATGACCACGCCGACACCAGAGCAGACCGCGACCATCCTCGTGTCGTGTCCCGACCGCCGCGGGCTGGTGGCTGCGCTCGCGCAGCTTCTCTACGGACACGGCATCAATATTCTCGACGCCGACCAGCACACCGATTCGCTGGCGAACAAGTTCTTTCAGCGCATCCGCATGGACCTGCGTGAGATGCACGCCGATCGCATCAGCCTGGAGCGTGCCATCGCCGAGGTGGCCGAGCGCTTCGAGATGCGCTTCCGGATTTCCTACGGCAGCCATCGCAAGCGGGTGGCTGTGCTGGTGTCCAAGTACGATCACTGTCTGCACGACTTGGTGCTGCGGCAGCGTGCCGGGGAGCTCGCGTGCGACTTGCCGATCATCGTCAGCAACCACGCGGACCTCGAGCCGGTCGCGCGCAGCTACGGGATCACCTTCCATCATTTCCCGGTGACGGCACAGACCAAGCAGGAACAAGAACAGAGGATGTTCGAGCTCTTCGAGCGCGAGCGCATCGATCTGGTCGTGCTGGCTCGCTACATGCAGATCGTCTCCGCGGAATTCTGCGAGCGCTACGCGGAGCGCGCCGTCAACATCCACCACTCGTTTTTGCCGGCGTTCGTGGGCGGCAAGCCCTACCATCCGGCGCACCAACGTGGTGTGAAGGTGGTTGGCGCGACCGCCCACTACGTCACCCACAATCTCGATCAGGGGCCGATCATCGAGCAGGACGTGATGCGTGTCTCGCACCGCGATTCGGTCGACGACCTGGTGCGCAAGGGGAGGGATCTCGAACGCATGGTGCTCTCACGTGCGGTGCGCCATCACCTCGAGGACCGGGTGCTGGTGGCAGACAACAAGACGGTCGTGTTTTGACTAGTCACATACCCGCCGAGCAGCCTGCGGCTCTCGGCGGTAGTGACATACCCGCCGAGCAGCCTGCGGCTCTCGGCGCAGCGAGCCCCGTGTTGCGCGCGCCCCGAGTCGCCGAGCTCTGGGCGTGCATGCCGCCTGCGGATGCTTGTACCGACGACGCGATCCTGGATGCGTTTCTCGGCTTCGTGCAGGCGCGCGGGCTCTCGCTCTATCCGGCGCAGGAAGAAGCCATCCTGGAGCTGATGGCCGGCAAGCACGTGGTGCTAAACACGCCGACTGGCTCCGGCAAGTCGCTGGTCGCGACGGCGTTGCTCTTTCGCGCGCTCTGCCGCGGTGAGCGAGCTTTCTACACCTTCCCCATCAAGGCTCTGGCGAGTGAGAAGTTCTTCGAGCTTTGTGAGCTCTTCGGCGCCGAGCACGTCGGCATGCTTACAGGCGACGCGAGCATCAACCGCGACGCCAACGTGATCTGCGCGACCGCCGAGATCCTGGCGAACTTCGCGCTCTGCGACGGCGAGGCGGCTCCGATCGAGTGCGTGGTCATGGATGAGTTCCACTACTACGGCGATGCAGAGCGGGGCATTGCCTGGCAGATCCCGCTGCTCACGCTGCGCCATGCACACTTTCTGTTGATGAGCGCCACGCTCGGCGACGTCGAGGTCATCACCGAGAGCCTAAAGGCGCGTACCGGCAAAGAGGTCGCCGTGGTGCGCTCCACCCAGCGCCCTGTGCCGCTCGACTACATCTACCGCGAAACGCCCCTGCACGAGACGGTGCGCGACCTGGCTGCGACAGCGCGTGCACCCGTCTACGTGGTGAGCTTCACGCAGCGCGAGTGTGCAGAGCTGGCGCAAGGACTGACCAGCTTCGACCTCTGCGAAAAGTTGCAGAAGGAAGCCATCGTTCGTGAGCTACAAGGTTTTCGCTTCGACAGCCCCTACGGCACCGACATCAAACGTTTCTTGCGCCACGCCATCGGCATCCATCACGCAGGACTCTTGCCGAAGTATCGCCGTTTGATCGAACGGCTGGCGCAACAGGGGTTGCTCACCGTGATCTGCGGCACCGACACTTTGGGCGTGGGTGTCAACGTTCCGATCCGCACGGTCTGCTTCACCAAGCTCTGTAAGTTCGATGGTCAGGACGTGAAGCGCCTCTCGGTGCGCGAGTTCAAGCAGATCGCCGGACGAGCGGGCCGCAAGGGCTACGATGAGCAGGGCACGGTGGTGTGTCAGGCCCCTGAGCACGTGATCGAAAACAAGGTGATCGACGCTAAGGTCGCCAAGAGCCCGGACCGCAAGAACAAGATCGTGCGTAAGAAGCCGCCGGAGCGCGGCTACGTGCACTGGGACGACGCGACCTTCCGGCAGCTGATCGAACGGCCGCCCGAGCCGCTGGTCTCGCAGTTCAAGGTCAACCACAGCATGCTGCTGCAACTCCTGCGCAGTCACCTTTCGACGCGGCATGGTGGTTACGGCGCGCTGCTCGCGTTGATCGCTGCCTGCCACGAACGACCGGTGATCAAGGCGCGGCTCAGGCGCGAGAGCAAAGAGCTCTTCATGTCACTGCGCCAAGCAGCGGTGATCGAAGTCTGGCCGAGAGTGGATCGGCGCGGCTGCGACGTGCGTGTCAGCGAGACCCTGCAGCACGACTTCTCCCTGCACCAGTCGCTCTCGCTCTACCTGGTCGAGACGTTGCCGCTGGTCGCAACCGAGTCGACCAGCTACTCGCTCGACGTGGTGAGCCTGGTGGAGTCGATCCTGGAACACCCGCGCGTCGTGCTCTTCGCGCAGGAGCGGCGCATCAAGGACGAGCTGGTGGCGAAGCTCAAGGCGCAGGGTGTTGAATACGAAGAGCGCATGGCAGAGCTCGAAAAAGCCACCTATCCGAAGCCGAACGCCGACTTCATCTATGGCACGTTCAACGCTTACTCTCGCAAGCATCCCTGGCTGGGGGAGGACAACATCCGCCCCAAGTCCGTGGTGCGGGAGATGTATGAGAGCTATGCGTCGTTCTCCGAGTACGTGAAGCGCTATGGGCTCGCGGGCGCGGAAGGTGTGCTCCTGCGCTACGTCAGCCAAGCCTACAAGACGCTGGTTCAAACGGTGCCGGCGACCTTCTACACGGAAGAAGTGACCGACGTGGTTTCGTATCTGCGCGCAACGCTGCAGCGCGTGGACTCGAGCTTGGTGCAGGAGTGGGAAGGCATGCTGGCTGGCAACGCGGCTCCGAGCGAGGACCCACAGGCGCGCGCCGTTGCTTACGACCTGGCCCACGACCCGAAGGCACTGCGTGCGCGTATTCGCGCGGACTTGCATCTCCTGGTCAAGGCGCTCGCCGAGCGCGACTACGAGGAAGCGGAGAGCCTGGTGCGCCAGAACCCCGATGCGCCCTGGACCAAAGAGCGCTTCGAGCAGGCGCTTTCGCCTTACTACGCCGAGCATGAGCGGATCGTCTTCGATCACGCAGCGCGGCTCTCGGACAAGACACTGATCGAGGAGCAGGCCACGCGATTCTATCGAACGGATCAACTGCTGGTCGATCCGGATGGCGATGCGACCTGGTACTTGCGGGCCGAGGTCGACCTGCGCGCCGGGACTCCCAAAGATGAGCCGCTCTTGCGACTGCTCGAGATCGGCTCCTGAACGCTGCTTGTCGGGATGCAGGCGGTGCGTTCGTCAGAGCGTCGTCAGCACGCGCTTGCCGCGCGCCGCAGCTTCGTTGATTTCGGGCTTGGTGAGAATTGGCCAGTAGACGACGCCGAAGATGGCGTAGCCGAACTGGTGCAAGCCGCGAGCGCTGCTGCACAAACCGCTAGCCCGGCACGCGCGACTCGGCATGCGACCCGGACCGCGCGCACTTTCTCGGCTAAAGAGTCGTTAGCAAGACTCAGCATCGCTGCGCCTCCGCCATGGACTCGGGCACCGGTCTGCTAGTCAGTTCGGACCGCCTGGGTTAAGCATGATTCGGTTAGTTTTAGGGTTAGCATCTTATATCTTGAAGGTTGTAAGATGCATCGAACGGCTGAGTTCTGGGAGTCGGCGTCGCGCAGCGCACGGCTGACTGGCAGCTTCGAGGCTGCAGCCACGCTCGGCCCAGCTGCATCGCAGCTGTGGATCGAAGCAAGCCGTATCGCAGCTCTCGATGACGAGCAGAGTGACGTAACGTCATGGCCCATGCAGGTCGTGCGTTGAACCGCTGTAGTCTTGCATAGACACAAATCCTCCCTGGGGCAAGTTGACACAACGGGGCAAGAATACTAGCCCCTGCAGATTAGGTGTTCGACGTTCGAGTCGCAGCACCAGATGCCAGGTGCTGGCACCTAACCAACTCGTAAGTCTAGACTCGGAGAAAGCATGGACACTCGACTAAGACCCACACTGTGTGTGTGTGTGTAATTGCGACATCTGTCCTGTCAGGTTGCCTGTCGGCTGAAGATGACGCTACGCCTGTCGTGCAGGCACAAACGGCGAAGCTCGTCACCGACACCGCGGCCCAACCACCTGCACTCCAAGACGTGGCGAGCGACCTTGGAGACCCCGAACAAGCCTCGGATGTGATCTACGGGCTGGTCATAAAGGACGGTGAGCCCATAGCGAACCTGCCCACGAGCGCACCGCAAAAGAGCCTGGCCAACGCAGGAGCGTCGCTCCCCGACAAGCCAGACTACCGCGCTCAGCCCCCAGCGAGATCCAAGGTCGCCGCCGAGCTCGCACAGACGATCTCTGCGCGGAACGCGGGCGGCAAGGGCGCGGAGCTCGTGGATGTCTTGGTCTTGTTCCGGGAGAAGCTCGCGATGCCGCGCTTTCCGGGGCTTCGCAACGGCGAGGCACGCGACTCGGCTGAGAACACGAAAATTCTCGCTCGTACGCAGAAGATCGCAGATCGTATCCGCGCAGCGCGAGCTCCTGACTATGCCCGCCTCACCAAGGAGCTCGGCGCGCTGGGCGCGAAAGTCCGCGAGTCCCATTTGCCCATCAATGCGATGTCGCTTGCAATCCCGGCGAACGCCGTGAAGGCACTGGCGGCGCGCGACGATGTCGTAAGCGTCGACCCGGTGGTCTCCGGCTCCGTGGGTACAAACCAACTGAGCGACTCC
>JADGRG010000613.1 GCA_017881145.1 Sandaracinaceae bacterium
CACGACTCGCGTCATGCGGCGGACTCTAACACAGAGCGCTCTACCGGCTAGGGCCGCGCCCGGGTTTTAGGACTGACCCTTGCGCAGAGCACGCTCCAGCAGCACGCGCGTGAAAAGCTCCGCCGCGAAGGGCAAGTCGTGAACCAGGTAGCGCTTGGCAAGACGGCCCGGCTCCTGTGCGAGCCGGTGAATCCACTCCAGACCGCTTTGCCGCATCCACGCTGGCGCACGCTGCACGCGGCCCGCCACGAACGAGAACGAGATGCCGACGCCCACCATCCAGACCTGCGGAAACTCCGCGCGCAGCGCATGGATGAGCTGCTCTTGCTTGGGCGAACCGAGACCGACGAGCACGAGGTCGGGTCGCTTCGCGTGCAACTCCTGCCGCACACTTGCCACCTCTCGCGGGCTAGGCGGCGCAGAGATCTGCGGCGCCGTGTGCCCGACGACCTGCAACGCAGGCCAGCGTTCGCGCAGGACACGGGCAGCCGCCTCGCCAGCGCCTGGCTCACCACCGAAGAAATAGAGCGTGCGTCCCTCACTCGCAGCACGCTCGGCAAAGCGGTAGATGAGTGCCGAACCAGCCACGCGCTCGGGCAACGGCTGCCCCAAGAGGCGCGACGCCCACACCAAGGGCATCCCATCGGCGACCATCAGGTCGGAAGCCCCGAGCAGGTCGCGCGTGTGCACGTCCTTCGCAAAGCGTCGCAGAAAGTCGAGGTTGGCGGTTACGAGCCAGCCACCACGCCCTGCGCGCAGCTCACCGAAGATGTGGTCCAACACAGCATCCTCGCTGACGCTCGCGAGCGGCATGCCAAGCAACTCGACCTGGGGAAAGGAGCGCGCCATGTTGTACACAGAAACAGAAGCCGGCATCCTGCGACACCGGCTTCATAGAATCCTTACCGTCGAGACCGTCTGCCGAGAGTAAGAATCTTCTCTTCACCAAGTGGGAGCTGGTATCGACTGCATTAGGCATCCCGATGATGCGTGTCGGGCCAGCACACCGCGGTCGAGGGTCGCCCCCGAGGTCAATCAGAATACGAAGATTCTTTACTTCAGCGTTTCCTCGAATCTCAACAGAGGGATCAAATTCAATGTAATGATCGCGAGAGCGTGGGTCAAGGAGCTTCGCTCCGACCGGACGCAGACGCTCTTGGAGCCTGGAATTTACGGCTTTTTTGCGCTTGCGCGCCCGAGCCAAGGCACGTCCGCGACGCGACCCCAATGATTGTCGTGGCGCGCCATCACGAAAAGCAGATCGCTCAATCGATTCAAGTACCTGATCACTTCCAAGCGAACCGGCTCAACGGCCGAAAGGCCCACCACCGCACGCTCGGCGCGTCGGCAAGTGGTGCGCGCAAGGTGCAGGAACGACGCCACCTTCGTGCCGCCCGGAAGAATGAAAGTCTTGAGCGGTTCGAGATCGCGCTCCATCGCGTCGATGATGTCTTCGAGCCGCTTGACTTCGGTGTCCGAGACCAGCGGTATACCCAGGTCCAGGTCTTTTGCAGGGTTTCTCGCGAGCTCGGCACCAAGGTCGAAGAGCTCGGCTTGAATCTGGTGCAGGTGGCCGGCCAGGTCGGTGTCGGTTGCGTGCGCGCATACCACACCCAGCACGGAGTTGAGCTCGTCGACGTCGCCGTAGGCGCCCACCCGCTGACTTGCCTTGGAGACGCGAGCGCCGCCGAAGAGTCCTGTCTCACCGCTGTCTCCGGTCTTCGTGTAGATCTTCATGGCAACGCCTTGTTGTAACAACGGTAGCAGTCGGGACGAGACGGTAGCAGACAACGGCAAACGCTGGCGAAACTACGCTGGCGTCGCTCTCTTAGCGAAGCGTGCACCACTCGGCAAGCGCTGACCCGCTGCGAACGCTGCAGCGGGCATGCGGCGGCTGCCGTCACGCTGCAACTCGGTGATGAGCAGCGAGCCTTGCGCGCAGGCCACGGTGACGCCATCAGCGTCAATGGAGATGATGGTCCCAGGATCGCCGCAGCGCCCGGATTCGCTCTTCACGCGGGCCCCGTGCACTTTGACGCGCATGGAGTCGAGATGAGTGTAGGCGCCTGGCCAGGGGCTCATGCCGCGCACCAGATCGTGAACGCGATTGGCGCTCTGCTCCCAGTCGATCTCGCCGTGCTCCTTTTGCAGCACCGGCGCGAGCGTGGCTTGCGCGTCGTCCTGTGGCGTTGCAGGGAGCTCGCCGCACAAGAAGCGCGGCAGCTCGCGCTGCAAGAGCTCGGCACCGAGCACCGAAAGCCGTTCGGTGAGGCCGCCCGCTGTCTCGTCGGCCCCAACGCTGAGGCTGGCACGTGCCAGCACGGGGCCTGTGTCCATGCCCTCATCCAGCTGCATCAGGCACACGCCCGCTTCAGTGTCGCCGCGCACGATCGCCCAGTGGATGGGAGCGGCTCCGCGCAACTTCGGCAAGAGCGAGGCGTGCACGTTGACGCAGCCCAGCCTGGGAGCAGCCAGCACCCCGGCGGTGAGAATACGTCCGTAAGCTACGACGACTGCCAGGTCCGCGTGCAAGGCGCGAAGCTGGGCCGCGAACTCGGGGGTCCTGACTTTGGCCGGCTGCAGGACCGGCAGACCGAGCGTCAGAGCCAGCTGCTTGACCGGCGGCGCAGCGAGCTTCATTCCCCTGCCGGAAGGCCGATCCGGCTGCGTCACGACCAGCACGACGTCGGCAACCTCGCTGAGCGCGCGTAGGCTGGGCACCGCGAATTCGGGTGTCCCGAAGAAGATGGCGCGTGCTCTTTTCATGGCTAACCAGCGGCGCGTTTCATCATGGCACGGTGCACGAGCCTACGCCGAAGCAGGCTGAGATGGTCGACCATCAGCTTGCCTTCGAGATGATCGTGCTCGTGCTGGATGGCGATGGCCAAGAGGCCCTCGGCTTCTAGCTCGAAGCGCTGGCCCTCGGCATCCAGAGCCCGCACCGCGACGCGCTCGGCGCGGGTGATCTCTTCGTGCACGCCGGGAAACGAGAGACAGCCTTCTTCGCAGCGCACTTCGCCCACCCGCTCCAGGAACACCGGGTTGACGAAGGTGCGCAGGTCGCTCGGCTGATCTTCGCCGGTGGCGACGTCGACCAAGAAGATGCGCATCGACACGCCGATCTGCGGCGCGGCCAACCCGACGCCGGGCGCCGCATACATGGTCTCCGCCATGTCAGCGACGAGCTTCGCCAGGTCGCCATCGAAACGATTCACGGGCTGCGCCAGCTCTCGCAAGCGTTTGTCCGGATAGTGCAGGATGGTGCGAAGCGCCATAGAGTAACCGCGCGAGCTCGTGCTCGTTTCGACTTTCTTAACATCCGCTGCTGGCAGCAGCAAGGATGGGTTCTCAGAGCATGGAAACAGGATCCATATCGAGCGAGGCGCGGGCCGGCGCAACCCCCTCTTCGATGCGCTGCACCACCGAGAGCGCGACCGCTCGCAGCGCCCGCCGGTCGGCCGAGCGCAGCAAAAACCGATAGCGATAGCGCCCCCGCAAACGCTCGATGGGCGCAGGCGCAGGGCCCAGCAGCAAGACCTCACCTCGTGCGACGAGCGCGTGGCGCTTGGCGACGCCAGCGAGCTCCCGGGCAGTGTCGCGCGCTTGCGATTCGCCGCCCGCATCCACGCGCACCGCCGCCAGACGGGAATAGGGCGGATAGCCGAGCTCTTGGCGCGCCGGCAGCTCTGCTTTGCAGAAGCCGAGGTAGTCGTGCTCGCGCGCGAACACCAAGGCGGGATGGGTTGGCTGGTAGGTCTGCAGGATCACTTGCCCAGGTCGATGCCCGCGGCCAGCACGACCGGCCACCTGCGTGAGGAGCTGAAAGGTCCGCTCCGGCGCGCGAAAATCTGGGAAGGCCAAGGACTGGTCGGCCAGGATCACGCCGACCACGGTGACACCGGGGACGTCGTGGCCCTTGGTCACCATCTGCGTGCCGACCAGAATGTCGATTTCGCCACGACGCAGGCGGTCCATCACCGTGGCGACGCCCTCAGCTGCAGCCGTGTCGCGGTCGAGGCGCGCCACGCGGGCCTGCGGGAAGATCTCGCGCAGCGTGTCTTCCAGCTTCTCGGTGCCGAGGCCGAGCTCGGTGAGCGCGTGTGAGCCACAGAGTAGACATGGAGCATCCGCGGGCAGTGTGAAGTCGCAATAGTGACAGCGCATCACCTGCGCTCGCTTGTGCCGGGTGAGGGTGACGCTGCAGGCGGGGCACGAAAGCAGCTCGGAACAGCCCTCGCAACGCAGCGTTGGAGCAAAGCCCCGGCGATTCAGAAAGAGGATGGCTTGATCGCCCGCAGCCAGCGCACCGCGCAACGCCGCCATCAGCGGCTGCGAGAGGTAGGGCGAGCCGGTCGGCCCGGCACGATGCCGCTTGAGGTCCACGATCTCGACGGGCGGAAGGCTCTGCTGGGTGGCGCGCGAGGAGAGCGTCAAGAGCGTGAGCTTGCCGGTCTGTGAAAGCTGATGGCTTTCCAGCGAGGGCGTGGCGCTGCCCAGCACACACACCGCATGCGCACGATGCGCACGCAAGAGGGCCATGTCACGGGCTTGGTAGCGAAAGCCTTCCTCTTGTTTGAAGGAGCCATCGTGCTCCTCGTCGACCACCAAGACGCCGAGCTTGGGCACCGGCGCAAAGAGTGCCGAGCGCGCACCGATGGCCAGGCTGACGGTTCCATCCCGCAACGCGCGCCAAGCCTCGTAGCGTTCTCGCTCGCGCAGATCGCTGTGCAGCACCGCGATCTCGTCGCCGAAGCGCGCACGAAAGCGCGACACCAGCTGCGGCGTCAGTGCGATCTCCGGCACCAGCACCAACGACCCAAGACCACGCGCACGCGCCTCACCGATCAGGCGCAGATACACCTCGGTCTTGCCGGAGCCCGTGATGCCGTGGAGCAAGAAGCCGCCGCCTTGGCCGAGCCTGCTGCAGAGCGCGGCGATCGCCGTCGCCTGATCTGGATTCGGCGTCGGTCCCTGCTCGCGCTCGATCTCTGCGGAGAAGAACCTGTCGGCGGGGACTTCTCGCTCTTCACTCGTGACCAGCCCCTTGCTCTCCAACACCCGCACCACCGCGCGCGGGGTCTTGACCTCCACGCGCAGCTCGTCGAGGCAGAGCTCACCACGCTCGATCACGCGCGCCAAGACACGGGTCTGGCTCGTCCCCAACCGCGACTCCGGCATCTGCGCCGCGACCGCGCGCACCCAGAGCTCTGTGCGCATCGCGATCAGCCTGCCGGGCAGCACTTCTGCCTCGCCGAGGAAGCCGGTGTCTCGCAACTCCGAAAGCGCCTTGGTGGCCAGCGGCGGCGCCGCCGAACGCAGCACGTCTCCGAGTGGATGCAGGTAGTAGTCGGCAGCAGAAACCAGAAACTCGAATAGCTCAGGCGGGAAGATGGCTCTCTCGTCGAGCACGGAGGCGAGCGCTTTGATGCGCGTGGCGACCGGTGGAGCTTCGATCTCCCTGACCACGAAGCCCGCGAGCTTGCGTCCGCCGAAGGGAACGGCCACTCGCACGCCGGGGCTCACCCGCGACACCAGCGCTGGCGGAAGAGCGTAGGTGAAGAGCTTGCGCAACGGCACCGGCACCGCGACCTCCACGTATCTCGAAGCTGATGGCGGCAGTGCAGGGTCGCTCATGACTGTGCCTGCGCCAGTGAGCTGCCCGACTTGGTGTGCAGCGCCATCAGCTCTGCCACGCGCTGGTAGAAGGCCGGCGGGATGGCCTCGGTCAGCTCCAGGCGGTAGAGCTGCATGGCAAGCTCTGCGTCCTCGTGTACGGGCAGGTCCGAAGAGAGCGCCTCTCCGACCAGACGCTCAGCAAGCTTGCCATCGGCCTTGAGCCAGAGCACGGGCACCGTGTCGGTGGCAGCGTCGAAGCGCAGAGCCACTGCACGGTCGGCAGGTCCGTGGACAACCAGCGATGCGCGGCTGAGCTCTGCGAGTGTCGCCTCGGCACGCACTTGCTGCTGACGGCGGCGGCGCTCGCGAATGATCTGCGGATCACCTTCGCTCTCGCGATGCTCTTCTGCGAGCTCCCGATGACTCATGCGCAAACGGCGTCGCAGCTGCAGGCGCTGGTAGAGATAGTCGAGCGCGCCCAAGAGGATGAAGCCGAAGAGTGCTCGCAAGAATAGAGCGCGCGTCACTTGCGCGATCAGCCCGAGCAGGGCCTGTGGCGAGCGCTGCCAGGCGTCGAGCATGCCCCGCAGACCGTCCCACGCGAGCGCGAGCAAGAGGCCGGCGATGAACACGAGCTTGCCCAGCATGAACGCGGCCTCGCCAAGGCGCGCGACGGATAGCCGATTGCGCGCAGCGCTGAAAGGGTCGAGGCGAGAAAGCTCAGGGCGCAGGCGCCGAGCAGTGATGCGAAACCCGGCTTGCAGCAAGGTGCCGAAGAGCGCGGCGAAGCTGAGCGCGATGAAACAAGGGGCGAGCGCAAGCGCGAGGCGAGAAAGCGCCGGACCGAAGGTAAAGGAAGGGTCCAGGTCCCCAGACGCGCGAACGGCGGCAATCGACGCCTTGAAGAGCTCGGCGAGCGCCTGCGCAACCGCGGGGCCTGCGAGCACGTAACCGCCGAGCGCTGCGCCGAGCACCAAAGCTGAGACCAGCTCCGTGCTCTGCGCAAACTCGCCGCGCTGCGCTGCGCGGGCGAGCTTTCTCGGTGTGGCTTCGTGGGTCCGGTTCTCGCTCACGGGTGCGCCAGAGTAGCGCAGCGTGGTGCCCAGCGCAGCCGCGCGTCGCGATTGCCAACGCTGCCGTGGCGCGCGATGCTCGGCCGTGTTCTCCACACGCAGCGGCTACGATGCTCGCAAGAACGCGCTGACCCTGAAGCTCGAAGCGAGCGCGCCTACATACGATCTCACCGAGTCCAACCCGACCCGCGCGGAGCTGCCCTACCCCACAGCCCAGATCCTCAGCGCGCTCGATAACAGCCAAGCTCGCGTCTACGCGCCCGATCCGCGCGGTCTTCTGCCCGCACGCGAGGCCATCGCAGAGCGCCTGCGCGCTCGTGGCTTGGAGGTGCCGAGCGAGCACATCTTCCTCAGCTCCGGCACCAGCGAAGCCTACGGTCAGCTCTTCAAGCTGCTCTGCGATCCCGGCGACGAGGTGCTGATCCCGCAGCCGAGCTATCCACTCTTCGAGCACCTCTGCCGCCTGGAGAACGTGCGCGCCGTGCCCTACCCGTTGCACTACGACGGTCGGTGGCACATGGGACTTGCCGAGCTGCGCGCCGCGATCACCTCGCGCACGCGCGCCGTGCTGGTGGTGAGCCCCAACAACCCCACCGGCTCCTATCTGAGCCGCAACGAGCTCGCCGCGCTCGAGACGATGGGCCTGCCGATCATCGCAGACGAGGTCTTCGGCGAATACAGCCTGCGCGAAGATCCGGAGCGCGCCCAGAGCGCCCTGCTCTGCAAGCACGCATTGGTCTTCGCGCTCTTCGGGCTCTCCAAGCAAGCGGCCTTGCCGCAATGGAAAGTCGCCTGGACCTGCATGCGTGGTC
>JADGRG010000614.1 GCA_017881145.1 Sandaracinaceae bacterium
GCTCGACACCTACAAGACGATCATGAACAAGAACACGGATCTCGTGCTCTCGACGGATTCCCCGCTGCTCAAGTACCTGCGCACCGAGAAGTAGAGACGCTGGATCAACGCTGGATCAACCCTCGATGGCGCCGTCGAACACGTGGCTGGCCGGCCCGGTCATCAGCACTCGTTGACCGGGCTCGCCGACCACGATCTGCAGCGGTCCGCCCGGCAGCCGTACCTCGATGGAGCGTCCGCGTTGGGCACGTCCGGTCTCGACTGCGGCCACGGCGCAGGCGCAGGCGCCCGTGCCGCAGGCCTGGGTGAAGCCAACGCCGCGCTCCCAGACGCGCAGATCGATGCTGTCCTCGGTGCGCATCCGCGCAAAGCCAATGTTCGCGCCGCGCTCGAAGCGAATGTGCTTTTCGAGCAGTGAGCCAAGCGTGTCGCTCGCCTCACCCAGCTCGTCGAAGGTGATGGCGTGGGGGTTGCCCATGGACACACAGCTCACGCGCACCTTGCGCTGCGCGACGTCGAAGGGTTGGTCGAGCACTGGGCCCTCGGCGTCCACCGGGATCAAGCGCGGATCCAGCGTGGGCGCTCGCATCGAGACTTCCACGCGCGCCACGGCAGAGCCCGGGCCCTCCAGCTCGACGCTGCAGAGGTGAGGCCCAGCATCGGTCTCGACCGCGAACGAGGTGCCTGACACGCCGCTCGTGCGCACCAGGTGCAGCGCCACGCAGCGGATGCCGTTGCCGCACATCTCGGGGCGCGAGCCGTCGGCGTTGATGACTCGCATGCGGGGCCGGCCTTGCACCGTGTCCACCAAGAGCACGCCGTCGGCGCCGATGCCGAGGTGACGCTGACAGAGCTGCGGCGCGTACTTCTCGGCACGCGTCAACTCCGCGTAGCGCGCATCGACCACGATGAAATCGTTGCCGAGCCCTTCGTATTTGGAGAACGCCAGCGACATGGTTGGCAGGTCTACCACGGCCAGAGCCGCGCGCACATGCCGCCCGAGTGCGTCGCTGCTATCGGCAGTCTTCGCGGAGCGCACGAATGGCCGCCGCGTAGTCCTTCGTTCCGTAGACTGCGTTGCCTGCGACCAGCACATCGGCGCCGGCATCCACGACTTGACGCGCGATGCCGGTCTTCACGCCGCCATCGACCTCGAGGTCGATGCTGCGACCGGTCGCATCGAGCATGCGGCGCACCGCTTCGATCTTGGGCAACACGGCCGGGATGAAGCTTTGGCCTCCGAAGCCGGGGTTCACACTCATCACCACCACCAGATCGACCAGCTCGAGCACGTAGCGCAGCACGTCTTCTGGAGTGTGTGGGTTCAGCGCAACGCCGGCCTTCTTCCCGAGCGCACGGATCTGCTGCAGCGTCCGATGCAGGTGGATGCAAGCCTCGGCGTGCACCGTGATCATATCGGCGCCCGCCTTCGCGAACTCTTCCACGTAGCGCTCGGGCTCGACGATCATCAGGTGGACGTCGATCACCTTGGGCAGCGAAGCGGAGGCTGCTGCGTTTTGATCTACGACCTTGCGCACGGCTTGTACTACCAGCGGTCCGATGGTGATGTTCGGCACGAAGCGGCCGTCCATCACGTCTACGTGAACCCACTCGGCACCCGCATCACAGACAGCGCGCACCTCGTCGCCCAAGCGCGCGAAGTCGGCGGAGAGAATGGATGGAGCGATGCGTGGTGGGCGATTCGAGCGGGTCACGCCGGCAGTCAAGCGCTGGACGTTGTCCGTGTCAACGCCGAATGCCTGGCGATCGCGTGACCGAATGGCTTTCGGCCGCGTGCATGCGAGGTGCGTTGTAGAGATGCGCTAAACAGGAACGCCTGGATCGCGATGTGGAGCGCGGTCCAGGCGCCTCTGTTTAGAGCCGTCTGCGCAGCGCCGGATTGCTTGACTGCCACCCAGCGGCGTGGCCACAATCCAAGTTCGCGATCGCGCACACGGGCCGTCGCAGAGCCGGGGCGGGTTGGGTTGCCTGAGCTAGCCTTCCGTCCGTTCTCTGGACGTCCCGGCTGTTCGGTCCCCCGCATTTCGTGTGTCGTTTTGGGCTTCGGCCCTCCCCCGCGCTCGCATGGCTGCTGATCACAAGTACCGAGTCATCAAGCGCCTCGAAGCCGGCGGCATGGCCGAGGTCTACCTGGGCGAAGCGTCCAGCGTCGAAGGCTTCAAGAAGCGTGTTGCGATCAAGCGCGTGTTGCCGCACCTCGCGCAGAACGAAAACTTCATCCAGATGTTTCTGGACGAAGCGCGTCTCTCGGCGCGCCTGACTCACGCCAACATCGTCTCGGTCTTCGACATCAGCGCCAGGGAAGACACGTTCTTCCTGATCATGGAGTTCATCGACGGCGCGAACCTGAAGAAGATCCTGGAGACGCTTCACAAACGCGGCCAGCGCTTCCCGATCGCCGAAGCGATCTACATGTGCACCGAAGCCTGCCGCGGCCTCGCCTATGCACACGAGCTGCATGACGAGCACGGCAAGCCGCTCGGCATCGTGCATCGCGATATCTCGCCGCCGAACATCATGATCACGCGTCGCGGCGAGGTGAAGGTCGCCGACTTCGGCCTCGCCAAAGCCGGCACGCAGATCTCCCAGACCGACCCGGGCGTGGTGAAGGGCAAGTTCTCCTATCTCTCGCCGGAAGCAGCCAACGGCAAGGAAGTCGACGCACGCGCGGACATCTTCTCGCTCGGCATCGTGCTCTGGGAGATGTTGGCTGGTCGCCGGCTCTTTCTGGGCGAGACCGACTACGCGACGGTCAAGCTGATCCAACAAGCCAACATCCCGCGCCTGGCGCCGCTCAATCCGCAGGTCGACGAAGCCTTCGAGGAGATCTTACTGAAATCGCTCGCCCGCGACCCCGAACACCGCTATCAGCGCGCGCAGGAATTCGGCGACGCGCTCACCGGCTATCTCTTCTCGCACCAGCTCAAGGTCACCAACTACGACATCGCCAACCTCGTCAACGCTGCGATGGCCGAGGATGTGGCGCCGACCAAGAACGAGGCCTCGCTCATCGATCGCTTGATCCAGGACGAGCTCGACGAAAGCATCGATCTGCGCAGCAAGAGCCAGCAGATGCCGCTGACGGCGTCCGAGGATCCCGGCGAGGCTGGCCTCGAAGATCTCGAAGATCCCGCCAGCTGGTTCAGCGACGGGACCGGCAAGCGCTTTTCGCTAGCGCCCCAGCCAGAAGCCGCAGCGCCGGCGTCCAAGAGCGGAGTCTCGGCGCAGCCTGCACGCGCCGGCTGGCGTGAATCAGGCGTGGCCCACGCACCCGTGCGCAACGAGTCGGCCACTGCGCAGCGCTCGGCGAGAGCCACCGACGACGACAGCGCCTCGCGCGGCACTCTCGAGCTCGACGACTCCGAGATCATCTCGCTGCGGCCGAGCTCGCTAGTGCCGCAGAGCATGCCCGTCGCCAAGCCCAAAGCCAACGCCGGCAAGTACGTGGTGATGGCGCTGCTGGCCGTGGTGGCGCTAGCGATCGCGTTGCTTGGCAGACGCTGACCTGCTGCTCACATGGCGGTGCCCGCGTCTGCGTCGCCTCCCAACACCTGATAGGTGATGCCGCCATCAGCGGCGGGCGTGCCGGTCAGTAAACGCAGCTGGTACTGGTACTGGGGCGCGTCGGACCAGCCTTTGCACACGAAGCCAAGGTCGACGTCGATGGTGCTCGGCCACGCGCCACTGCCCAGCTCGAGCCGCACCATCACCGGCGAGGTCGACTGGATGGTCTGCACGGCCCGCGAGCTCTGGCGCACCGTGCTCAGATAGGTGGAACCGTCGTAGTTCGTGGCATTCAGTTGGACCGAGATCACGATGGCGAAATGGTCCCAGCGCACCGTGGTGGAGCCGATGACCTCGGCATCGAAGACGGCTGCCGGCGGGCAGAGAAAAGGCGGCGCAACCGGATCGCAGGCGCCGTAGGGGCTACCGCATCCACCGTAGCCTGCGGTACCGCTACCACCGCCTGTGCCGGCCGGAAAGGGTAGCGGGTCGGAGATATAGGGCGTGCCCGCGAACCCGCCACTTCCAGCGTGCCCGCTTCCCGCCGTGCCACCCGTGCCGCCACTGCCGCCACTGCCGCCGCCGCCGGTCCCGGCAGGGATCGGACCGAGCGCGGTGGTGGTGCCGTGCACGACGCCGCACCCGCTCAGCGGTGCGATGGCGCTGGCCAGCAACGCTGCGTTACGCGTGAGCTCCTTCACGCGATCGAAGACCCGCTGTCGGGGTCCGCCGCCTCGGGCCGAGGCTCTGGCTGGTTCGACCAACACTTCAGTCGAAGCTGGTCCACTCAACACTACGAGACTGCGTTTCTTGGTCATGTCGGCTTGCTCCGGTCACGAGAGTCCAGGTTGTTGAAGAGGCGTTGCCACAGGGTCGCCGAGCTCGCTGAGCGGCCGGCCACGTCCGAGCGCGCAGGTAACACGGCTCAATAGGTCGGCGGTCGCCTGGCCCAGGCGGATATCGCTGCGTTGCATGGCTAGCGAGAGCTGCGCTACCAGAGCTGCGTCGCGTGGCCCCGGCGGCGCGCTGCGCACGTGCTCGACAATCGCCGAGAGCGCTCCGATGCTGTCCGCGCTCAGCTCACGGGTCAGGGCGATGCCCTCTGCCTGCCAGCTGGAGCGGAAGCGCTGCGGATGGAAGTGCTTGCAGACCGCCAGGTCGAAGCGCATGCCCATGATCTGCGTGGTCATGGCGTTGGACCCGAAGTTCCGCTCGCGAAAGATCGCCATCGCCAGACGAAACACCCGTTCGATCTGCGGGTCGTGCAGCTCGTAATCCCAACGCAGGTAGTCGCCGCGCGCTCGACCCTCCGCCTGCATTCGCGCCAAGAGAGGCGTCCCCGCGTAGAGCTCGGCACGCCCGAAGTTCCAGGGAAAGTCGCTGGCGTGGCGCATGAAATCCAGGTTCACGGCCAAGCTTTCGAGCGTGGTGTCAGGGTCGAAGATCAGTAGGTTGAAGCAGGCGTAGAGTCCCAGCTCGCGCACCGTCTGGATGGCTTCGCGGTTCTGGCGCGGGCTCACCCAGCGCTGCAGAGTCTTGAGCCCTTGCTCGGAATCGGTCTCGATGCCCACGTAAACTCGGATGGCGTTTAGTCGGTCCCGTAAGACGGTGAAGACCTCGTGGTCCACGTCCGTGGGGCGTGCTTTGACCACGGTCGCGAAACGGCCGATGCCACGCCGTACCAGCGCATCGGCCAGCGCGTGAAAGCGCTCGAGGTTGCGGCGCTTGCCGGGCAGAAAGAAGTTGTCGTCGTGGAAGACGAAGATCTCGATGCCGCGCTCTCGTTGGAGTGCGACCATCTCGGCGGCCACGTCGTCGGGATCCCGCACCCGGTAACGCTTGCCGGGCGAGGCCTGCTCGTGCCAGGCCGCGATGCAGCAAAACGTGCACTTGGCGTAGCAGCCGCGCGAGCCCACCAGCGGTGCGATGCGATGCTCGAAGCAAGCCGCCGGCTCTCCGCGACGGTCAGGCCACGGTAGCTCGGCGAGCGAAGGCATGCTGGGCGCCGCCGTCAGTTGCACCTCTGCACCGCTCCGGATGGCGAGTCCGGCGATGGCGGAAAGCGCGCGCTGCCCTTCCAACGCCGAAACCAGCGCCAAAAGCGTGTGCTCCGCTTCCTGCCGCACCACGCTGTCGAGCTCCGGAAAGTCGTGCAGCAGCTCAGCGCAGGCAAAAGTTGCGAAGTGCCCACCCGCCGTGATGTGCCCGGCATAGCCGCGAGCCCGCAGCGCCACGGCGAGGGCCAGCGTATCGGTGGCCGTCCACTGAAAGGCCAACGAAAGCCCCACCAGCAGCGGGGCCTCGCTGGCTTGCGTGATAGCGGAAAGCGCGGACTCGAACTCCTGCTCACCGCGATAGGGAACGATCCGCGTAGCGTAGCCCGCCTGCTCGAGCGAGCTCGACAGGTAGCGCAGCGAGAGATTCTCCTCGATCTCCGGACCCACCAACGCGATCCATGTCATGGCAACCCCGCTTGCAAGACCCGAAACCGCGTGCCCTGACCTGAGCCCGCCACCTGCGGCATTGGCCCAACCTGGCACATGCACCAAGCTCAGCGACCGTAAGTGCAGGGCACATGCCAAGTCGCCAGGAGCACGGAATCGAACCGCCGACACGAGGATAATCGATCCTGACCCAGCTGTGGGCCGAAGCCCGGTAGATCAAGGGCGAACCGTTACGTCGCGAGGTCGCCTTACACACCGGTGCAACAGAGAGCGGGGATTGCCGTGGTGTGGCGCGAGTGCGGGCGGTTTGACGGACCGAACTGTCCGGCCGCCCAGACGGGCCGGCGCTTGCGGCTCGCACGGGTTGCGGCTCGGCAATACAGCGTGTGAGGTCGGAGCTCATCACTTCGGCACGGAACAACCTAGGTGCAGTATCTCGACGTCCAAGCCGCTCGGATGAGGGTGGCTCGTCACGAAGGCACCCGCGATCGAGTGGTCAGCGCTAGCCGCGCCTTGAGCGAGCGGACGCTTCGCGTCGACGTCGACTCGCAGCTTCCGCATCTTCTCGAACGCGCCGGCCTTCTTGAAGAAATCCATGCAGAAGGCGCGCTGTTCTCGGCCGGTGCAGTAGCCGAGGAGCTGCGCGCAACCGTCGACGTGGTGCTGGTACCCGTCGTGGATTTTGCACTCTCCGAGGTACTTCCAGCGCCGGCCAAGAACGTGCTCGACGACTACATCGACGTGGCCATTGTTGTCACGCTCCGCCGTCGCCTGAAGGCCAGAGTGGTTGAGCAGATCGGCGAGCAACTTCGACAGTCCGCGCTCACCTAGTTTGCTGTACTCCTTGGCGCCGCTCTCGATCGTTCGGATCGCACGCTCGATGACACCTTCGGCCGCGGCGAGGAACTCCGGCTCGGTCTCGGCCGACAGTAGCGTCTCGAGGTCCGGGTTTTGCGCCTTGAGCACGCCAAACCACGCTTCCAGAGACCGATCTGGCGCGACGCCAGACGTCATGACGCACCGCCCGCGTCGAGCGCGTCGCGATCGTTGATCGCCCAGACGACCTCGATCTGCGAAGTCCACGGCGCACGCACATCCTCGGGTTCGAGGAGCCGTCGGCGGACTTCCTCTGGTTCTACCAGTCGCGCCGGTGTGACAGACCGGTCGACGAAGTAGCGGCGCAGCGGTGAGACTATAGGTCGCGCCAGTCGCTCGACGGCTGAGAGGGCATCTGCCTTCGTCAGACCCGCGCGTGCCGCGGCCGCTACGGCGTGGTCCAGCCCTATTCGTCCCTCCACTGCCAGGACCGCGAGAAGCTCCGCTCCGACACGATCCAGCGGATCAGCCGACGACGTCAGTTGCATCGCAAGCGCGGAATCGATCGCGTTCGCCGTGGGCACGGCTAACACAGCGCCTTGTCGCAGCGGCTCACCCGACGTGAGGCCATACACCATGTCGGTCACGAAGCGCCGGAACGACTCGTTTTCGACGAACTGCTTGTAGACCTGCGTGTCGTCCTTCAAGAGCGACTGCATCACCTTTCCGAGCGCTTGATCGTGAGCCATGCGCGCGGTGTGCGGCGTGTTCTCCTTGGCGTTCTGATAGGCCGGGTCAGCAGCAACCTTCGGCGCGATGTCTTCACGGATGCGCTTGGCGACGCGATCGGTATCGCTGAACAACGTTCCGAACTGCTCATTGAAGATCTTGAGGATGTTGCTCAGACGGTCGAGCTCCGGCTCGGCCTTATGACCGCCGCCGTCTGTCGGCACGGGCTGGATCTCAGCGTCCTCGTCTGCCAGTGCGATCTTCATCACCGCGTTCTTCTCGACGCGGTAGCTGTCCATGTCGATGCCTTCGAGGATGCCCTTGGAGAGATCCTCTTCCGCGGGTGCTGGCAGCTTCGGCGTCAATAGGTTGAGCAGGATCGAGAGCTTCTCCCACTCGACGTTGCTGTACGGAATCACCGACGAGAGAAAGCTGTAGGTGCGACAGAACACCTTGGCCTTGCCCTTGAAGTCCACCTGGCCATCCTCGTCGAGCGTGCC
>JADGRG010000615.1 GCA_017881145.1 Sandaracinaceae bacterium
ACGCCGTCCGGATGCAGCGCACGGCGGCGCAGATCGGCCGCCAGCCCCAGGTCGAGGAGCTTGGCTTCGCTGCCCAATCGCATGGCGTCTTCAAACGAGAGTCTGCCGCCATCGGCTGCATAGTCGAGGAGCGTGTCCACCGAGCGGCGGTGCGTTACACGAATGGGCTGGTCTTCGCCCACGAAGCGCAGCTCCGTCTCGGGCAGCAGCTTCTCGTCGGCGGCACGCCGCAAGAACTCGCGCAGGCCAGCGATGGCTGCGTCGTCGAGCTGGTAGCGGATGTTGCGCGTCAGGTAGTCGAGATGCGCGGCAGGATCACCGCCACGACCGCGCGCCCAGGACTCGGCAATCTGCGCGCGAGCCGAAAGCCCGGATTGCAGCGAGCCCTGCAGGACCAGCGTGTCGCGCGCACTCAGCACGTTCGGACGCGCCGCCCACACCGCAAACACGAAGGGCAGCCCGGTCAGCTCTTTCCAAGCCAGCCCGAGATCGACCTCGTGCTTGAATCGCCCGCGGGCTTCGAGCGCCACGTCGCCGATCAGCAGACCGAGCGTGCGGCCCTTCACCAGCGAAAGGATTTCGCGTGCCGGACGCACACAATACTTCGGTTCCTTGCCGTTGCACCGCGCGCGCACGATCAGGCGTGCCAGCACCACCGAAGTGCGACTGGCAGCGTCGAGCAAGATCTCGTCGGCTTCCTCGATCAGGCAATCGCCGACGATCCGCACCGACTCCACCGCGCCATCGCAGCCGATGGCGACACCCGGCACGATTTCGAGGCCCCCGTGGCTGGCCAGCGGCGCCACCGGCGAGAGCCCCACGTCGGCTTCATCCTCGAAGAGCCGGCGCGCGAGCACGGCAGGCTCCGCCAGCTCCACGTGCATGCGGTCCTCGGCCATGCCAGTCAGCAAGCCATGCAGATGCGGCTGCGCATTCAGGAAGCTCACGCCCACCACACGCAGACGCCCGCCGTAGTCGACCGCGTCGCGGCGATAACGGTTCTGCACCAAACCCGGCTTCAGCTTGCCCATGGCATTCACCTCTAGTGACCGACCAAGACGGAGAGAGAACGCTTGTCTGCGAGGCGTTCACGCACGCTGAGCGCGGCCTCGGGGACTTCGGCGCGCGGCAACTCTTCGACCACGCCGTAGGTGGTGTCGCGTTCCACCGGGACCCGCCCGGCTTCGCGGATCAAGCGCACCAGCTCGTGTCGCGAAAGCGCCATCGGCACCCGGCTGCCGGCTGCGTGATAAATGCTCTCGTGCACGATGGTGCCGTCGAGGTCGTCGGCGCCGAAGCGCAGCGCAGTCTGCGCCGTGGCCACACCCATCGAGACCCAGTACGCCTTGAGGTGCGGGATATTGTCGAGGAGCAGGCGCGACACAGCGATGGTGCGCAGGCTGTCGACAGCGGTTGGTTCCGGCAGCTTGCGCAGGCTGTTGTTCTCGTTGTGGAACGCCAGCGGGATGAAGCACTGAAAACCACTGGTTTCATCCTGCAGCTCGCGCAGCCGCAAAAGATGATCCACGCGGTGCTCGAAGGTCTCGATGTGGCCGTAGAGCATGGTGCAGTTGCTGGGCAAGCCCAGCTTGTGGGCGGCGCGATGCACGGCCAGGTACTCGGCGCCATCGGCCTTGTCGGTCGCGATGCGCTGCCGCACGTCCGGATGCAAGATCTCGGCGCCACCACCGGGCAGCGAACCGAGCCCCGCTGCACGCAGACGCGTCAGCACCTGCTCGTAGCTCATGCCGAACTTCTGCGCGAAGAAGTGAATCTCGACGGCTGTGAAGCACTTGAGGTGCACGCTCGGACGCACGCGCTTCCAGCCCTGCAAGAGCTCCACGTACCACTCGAAGGGCAAGTGCGGATGCAGCCCGTTGACCATGTGCAGCTCGGTCAGACGCGGCTCGGGATGGTTTGCCAGCTCCTGCCACGCGGCTTCATGCGTGGTGGTGTGCGCGCCTGGTGCGCCGGCTTCGAGCTTCGCGAAGGCACAGAACGAGCACGAAGCCTCGCAGACGTTGGTCGCCTCGAAGCGCATGTTGACGTTGAAATAGGTGCGGTCGCCATGCAGCTTCTCACGCACCTGATTGGCCAGCGTGCCCAGGCGCAGGAAGTCCGGCGAAAGAAAGAGCGCCATGCCGTCTTCGAAGCTGAGACGCTCGCCGGCACGCACCTTGTCTTCGATGGCAGCAAGACGGCTCATGAGTGTTGCTCCAGGCTTTCGCTCTCGGCATCCATGAAGCGCACGCGGCGACCGGAACGCTCGACCAGGCCGCCCAACTCTTCTCTGCGCGCTTGCACACCGTCGAGCAGCGGCAGCGTGCTCTTGCCAGCCAGGTCGCCGTAGAGCACGTCCGCACCGAAGCAGAGCGCAGTCTGCGCCAGCTCCACGCCGAGGCGCTCCAGCGACACAGCCAGCGCGCGATCGCTCGGCGTGCGCAGACGCTCGCGTGCGACTTCCAAGAGAATCTCGGTGCCTGTCAGCCCGCTGCTCGCGGCGGCCAAGTCGACCGCCAAGTCCACCACCACGATGCTCGGGTCGCGTGGGGTGCCGTTCGTGAACACGCGCACTTCATCGCCCCGGAACTTCTCGCGCGCCAGATCCGCCAGGCCCACGACCAAGAGCAGGTCCGCGTGGCGCAGGCGTTCCATGTCGGCGCTGCCCAGCCCCTCGCCCGCGAGCACGCGTTCAGCGATGTCCGAGAGACCAGCGGCTTGCACGGCGCGCATCAAGAGTCGTCCCATCTCAGCTCTCCCTCTTTCCGCCGCGCCCGGCGGAGTCGTCCAGCACCACGTCCTGCCCCCAACGCTTGGCCAGCGCATTGCGCAGCCCAAGGTGATCGAGCACGCGAGCCAACACCGTATCCATGGCGTCTTCCAGCGACGCCGGCCGACCATAGAAGGAAGGCGAAGCTGGCAGCACGATCGCCGAAGCGCGTGTCAACGCCAGCATGTTCTCGAGGTGGATCGAAGAATACGGCGCCTCGCGCGGCACCACGACCAGCCGCCGTCGCTCCTTGAGCATGACGTCGGCGGCGCGCGTGAGCAGATCGTCGCTGATGCCGTTGGCGATGCGCGCGATGCAGGACATCGAGGCCGGCATGATCAGCATCGCGTCATATGCAGCTGAGCCGCTGGCGAAGGGCGCTGCATAGTCGCGACCGTCGTAGACCGGAAAGTCCAGGTCGCGAGGCGAGCCGCCGCATTCGTGAGCCCAGACTTGCTCGGCGGTGCGGGAGAGCACGATCTCGACGCTGAGATCGGCTGCCGCATGCATCGCCCGCACGTGCGTGAGGAAGCGCTTTGCGTAGGGCGCGCCCGAGGCCCCGCTGATGCCGAGTACGAGCTTCACTTGACGCCTCGCACGATGGACGCGATGCCGAGCGTCAGTTGCACGCCAGTGACCTCACGAAAGCCGGCGTCGCGCAGCGCCTGTTCGTATTCGCTGCGCGAGAGAAAGCCCTGCATCGAGCGCGAAAGGTAGCGATAGGCCTCGCCGTCGCCGGAGACCAAGCGGCCCATCAGCGGCAGCACGCCGCGCGCATAGACCGCGTGGAAGATGCGGGTGGCGACGTCAGTCGGCCGGAAGAACTCGAGCACCACCAGCACGCCCGATGGTTTGAGCACGCGGTGGGCCTCGGCCAGACCCGCATGCGGATCAGCCAGGTTGCGCATCCCGAAGCCGCAGACCATGCCCGCGATGGAGCTGGTCTGCAGCGGCAGACGCATCGCGTCGGCCACCACCAAGAGCGTCTCGGGGGTCTTCTTGCGACCGGACACCAGCATGTCGCGCGCGAAGTCGAGCGCCAAGAGCGTGCGGGATGCGAAGCGCTGGCGGATCGCGGCGCTCAGATCGAGGGTGCCGGCGCAGAGGTCGACCAGAGGGCCTTCGGGGAGATCGAGCGCGAGCGCGTCGAGCGCTTGAGCACGCCAACGCCGGTCGATGCCGAGCGAGAGCAGCCGGTTCAATAGATCGTAGGTGGGCGAGATCCGGTCGAACATGCGCCGCACTGCCGTGGCGTGCTGGGTGGCGGCGAGCGCCGTGCGCGACCGCACTTCCGGCAGCAGACCGAGAGCTTCCTCCGCTGCAAGCGGGCTGGTTCGCGCCGAGGAGTCGGTGGAGAGCGACATGGGGCAGGAGCCTGGGAAGCGTCTGCGTGACGCGCATGACGCGCATGACGCGCATGACGCGCACGACCAAGGACCATCGCGCCTAGACGTGACGGCCCACTGCTTTCAAATCCTTTTGAAAGCTCTGCGAACCGCAGAGGTATAGGGGCACCCAAACCCATGCGTCAAGCCGGGCCCAGCCGGCTCGCGCCGAAGGTCCTCGTCTGGCTAGCCCGGGTGACGATGCCTGGGGCCTGTGTTACACGGGGCCTCACTCACATTCGTGCCCGGTTCAATTCTTTTTTTCATCCCCCGAGGGGTGCACGGGCACTAGCGAGTCCAGAGGGAGGCATGAACATGCTGCAACGTAAGGAATCGGGTTCGCTTCTGCCAATGACGACCGCGACGATCGCGACGATCGCGACGATCGCTCTGTCGCTCATGGCTTCTGCCGCCAGCGCGCAGGTCAATCCAGAGACCGGCGATGTCGGGGCCAACGCTCAAGCCAGCGGCCGCTTCAGTGGCAACGCCAGCGCAGTCACCGCACAGCCGGTGGCCACCGCCGAACCAGCGGCCAACGTCGGCGCCGCCGCACCGACCGACCCGGCGCTGGCTGGTCCCACGGATCACTCGGGCGTGGTGGGCAGCTGGGGCGTTGGGTTCTTTGGCATCACCAACGTGCCCATCTGCACGAACCCCGCGGACTGCGCGACGGGCGACCCCACCCTGGCCGCACCGACCATCGGCGTCCGTTACTGGCTCAAGGACACCATGGCGATCGAAGGAGCGGTCGGCTTCTACAACCACAGTGGTGGCGGCGAGATCAAACCGGCGGTCGGCGTAACGCCCCGGACCTATGACGACGCCTCGCTCACGGCGTTCGCGCTGCACGGCGGTTTGCCGATCGCTCTGGCCGACTCCAAGCACTTCACCTTCGAAGTGATCCCCGAGCTCAACCTTGGCATCGCTGGGGGCTCGCGTCGCGGCGTCACCTCGGCTGACGACGAGAGCTACTCCGGCTTCCTCTTTCAGCTCGGTGGCAGGATCGGCGCCGAGGTCCACTTCGGCTTCATGGGCCTGCCCAAGCTCTC
>JADGRG010000616.1 GCA_017881145.1 Sandaracinaceae bacterium
CCCGAGATCACCGTATCGAGATGCACCGGGCTACTGGGACGCGCAACGTTGCTGCCGAGCGACATCAGCTGCTTGACGATGGAGGCTCCGCTGCGAGCGGCGCCGCGAATCTGCTCGACATGCGCGCAGGCTGGGACGCTCTCGTCCACCTCCGAGAGCGCGCGATCAGCGCAGCCGATGATTCCAGTCAGCAGGTTGTTGAAGTCGTGCGCAACGCCACTCGCCAGCGTGCCGATCGCTTCCAGACGATGCACGTGCTCCAGGCGTCGGCGTTCGCTGACGTCGATCAGGATGGTGCGGCACTGTCGATGCGCGCGAGTGCGTCCGTCGACCGCGATGCTGTCCACGCGCACCGGGATGATGCCGCCGCCCGCTCTGCGCAGGCGCAGCTCACAGGCGGCCGGCTCGCCGGTCAGGAACACTTCGCTGCGGTGGGACCGAAAGGTCTGTGCATCGGCCTCGCCCAGGAAGGAGTCGAGCGCACGACCGATCAGCTCCTGCGGATCGACTCCGAGGAGCTTGCCGGCAGCCAGGTTGGCTTCGAGCACGGTGGCCTGCGGATCGAGGATCAGATAGCCAGCAGGTGCAGACTGGAAGATCTCTCGATAGCGATCGCGTGCTTCACCTAGCTCGATCTGAGAAGCAACCAGTTCCTGGTTCTGCGCCTCGAGCTCGACGTGCTGGTCTCGCAGCTCTGCGAGCAGTCGCGCCACGTTGCGCGCTCGCGCTGGCGTTGCTTTGGTGGGCTTCTTCGCTGCCTGCTCGCGCGCTGCTTGCTGGCTCCGCCTGCGTCCGTTCGTCTTGGGTGGCTTCGTCGCGGCAGGCTTTGCGCCTTGGCGCAGGCCAATCGGCTTGTCCTTGGTCGTGGCCGCCTTCTGCTTGGTGGGTGAGCTCGCGCTGCGCCTCTTCGCGGCGCGCGTGCTACTTGCACTTCTGCTACTTGTTCTGGGCATCTGCGCTCGGGTCCGCCTTTGAGCCTGGTCGCCGCTGACCGGCGTCGTCAACACATCGTGAGCGGACGACACCGCCATTGGTATCCACGGTTTGCACAGGAACAACTGGTCGCGCTTCCGGGTCTTGACCGGCATGGGTCGGGACTGGCGATCGGGTGCCGGCAGGCGTAAAGAGCATGACAGTCTTCCTCAATTCCGGACGGGGGCGGTGATATGAGATCGACGGTCCATGAGAGCGTGCAGAGCGCAGCGGGCGGTCAACGAGCTTCGCGCGGTAGCACGCGGGCAGCAGGAGCAGAGCTCAGCATGATTGAAACCGCAATCTCGCAGAGTGCGCAGGCGTCGAAGCTCGCTCACGACCTACGCAACGCACTGGCAGGCGTGCGCGCTGTCGTTCAGATCGTGCGCGACCGGCTGCCGAAGAATTCCGAAAGCGCTCTGCTTGGCCAAGCCATGGTGCGGCTCGACGAAGTCGACGGGACGCTGCGTCGCGTGCTCGCGAGCGCGAACACCGAAGCGCCCTTGGACTACACCATCTGAAGCACTTCGCGGGCTGCGGGTTGGATGCAGCGGCGAACCTGTCAGCGCTTCGCGCACGCGCCGAAGGTGCGTATGTGGTCCGCGGTTCGTGTTGCAGAGAACCTTCCAAGACAGTACTGCTCTTCGGAGCAGTGGGCGTCGATGGGTGGGTGAAAGGACCCGGATCAAATCCCCGCCCAGGGTGAAACTCCCCACCCTGGGCTAGCATTCTCGTCACGCTACAAACGCCACGATCGCCACGCGCATCTTGTCCTGGGCCTCGTGCTCCAGCTGTCGGACGCGTTCGCGTGAGAGCCCCATGTCGCGCCCGATGGTGGCCAGGCTGTTGGTCTCATCGGTGAAATAGCGCTCCTTGAGAATGTGGCGCTCACGCTTGGTCAGCACCCGCAAGGCCTTCTTGACCGTGTCGGAGGAGCGTTTCCGTTGCTCGGCCTGGGCGAGCAGGGCTTCGGGCGAGGGTCCATCCGCCTGGACCTCGACTGAGTGGCCTTCACCGTCGATGCCGCAGGGAACGTCGCGCCCAGAGAGCGCGGCTTCCATCTCCTCGACATCGCGCACGCCCACGCCGAGCGCCTTGGCGACGGCTTCCGCGTCCGCCGCTTCACCCAAAGTCTGAGCAATTTCCCGCTGTGTTCGGCGCATATTCGCGAGCAGCCTGCGGCCGTGGCGCGATGAGGGCGTGCGCACGATGCGCCGGTTGGCGATGGTGTAGCGGCGCATATAGGCCCGAATCCACCAAGCTGCGTAGGCAGCGAGTCGCACGCCGCGCGTGGTGTCGAAGCGTCGAGCCGCCTCGACCAGCCCGAGCAACCCCTCGCTGACCAGGTCATCGAGCGGCAGGCCATAGGTCCCAAACTCATGCGCAATGGTCAGCACGAGGCGCAGATGTGCATTCAGCAGGGCCTCGAACGACTGGCTAGACCCCGCTTGCGCTCGCTTGGCCAAGCGCACTTCCTCCTCGGCGCTGAGCATGGGTGCGTGTCTAGCTGCTTTGAGCAAGGTGCTCGTCCCCAGGGTTGCATAGCTTCGTTGTTGCATGTCCAAGTTATCTCCTCGACCGGGTTGCACTGCACAGCGCATGCCACCGTCGCGCGTCCCCATCGCCATCTGCCCTGATCGCCTGGGACCGCCTGCGACTCGCCTGCCTAAGATGTCTTGCGGGCCAAGGCTTCGGGGCTAGGTGCCAAGTAGATGCCCGGTGCGCGGACGCGAGCGGACGACTCGACGCCGATCCATCCCCGACAGCAGCGTTGCGAATCCTCGAAATACAGGGAGTATTCCATCGAATTCGCGCCTTGCTTCCGGGGCGCCTCGACGCCGAACCGATCGACCTCTTTTCTGGGCGGTCGCTGAGCTACGCCGTGCGGTCCTTTCGTGACACGAGGGCTGCGCTTCGCCGTGGCTCAGGCTACGTTGGTCAGCCAGCGGCTGGTGCATGGCGAGTCAGTGGTTTCAGAAATTGCGGGGTGCGGGAGGGGGCTACGTGGTTCGCTACGGGCTCTTCCTGGCTGCGCCAGCGCTCTACGCGTGGGTCATGGCCGACCGCACGCTCGACCTGGAGTGGACGCAGGTGCTGACCGAGGCACCGCTCTTGCTCTACGCCTTTCTGCTCCTACAGGCGCCGCTGCGCGAGAGCCGCTACAAGCCGCTGGTCGCCGCGCTACCACTGGCATGGATCTACGGAGTCCACGACAAGTGCCTCTTGATGCTCGGCAAGCTGCCGGATTTCGCCGATCTTGGCCTGCTGCCAGAGCTCTTCGTCTCGCTCAACACGCTGCGCCGCATCGGAGTGGTCCTGCTGATTGCCGCGCCGGTCGTGATCTGGCTCGCCGCTTTCGAGTATCCGCTGCGCCGCCCGCGCTGGACGACCATCTTATTCGCGCTGCCAGCGCTCTTGCTGACGGCGGCGGTGCTGCGCGCGCCCACGGCCAGCTACGAGCTCATCGACTCCATGACGGCGGACGAAGAGTGGTCCGATCGGCTGACGGCCGAACACTGGGGGCGCCTTTACACCCTGGTCATGCGCGAGGCCCGGCGCGGCAGCTTCGTCTCGGGCATTTCGGGGTACACGCCCATCGAACACTCACCGCTGCACCTCGACAACGAGCTGTTGCATAGCCTCGATGGCCGCAACGTTCACGTCATCGTGATGGAGAGCTTCGTCGACGTGCGCCTCTTGCGCGACGTACACTTCTCCCGCCCGCCGCTCGCTCCGGAGTTCACCTCCTGGACCGACCCCTATGTCGGCTCGTCGATATCGCCCGTCTTCGGTGGCGAAACCGCTCGCGCCGAATTCGAGGTGCTCTGCGGCGTGCCTTCGCTGCACCTCTACGGGCTCGAGTTTCTGGGCTTCTCCGGAGCCAAGACCTACTGCCTGCCGACCATCCTGGGCGACGCGGGTTATCAAACCGTGCTGACCTTTCCGCACGGCCCGGTCTTCTTCAACACCAGGCACGCCTATCCGGGGCTCGGCTTTCAGCAGGTGATCTTCGCCGATCGCTTCTCCTCGCCCGGCCAGGAATCGATCAAGCTCGGCGATCAGGACTACCTCTACGACGGCGACTTCTTTCCGCAGAACCTCGAGAAGGTACGCAGGCTGGTCAAGGCCGGCAGGCCTTTCCTGAACTACGTGATGACGATGTACGGCCACTGGCCCTTCGACATCGACACCGAGCATCACCCGCTGCGCGTGAAGGTTACGCCGCCAATCGATGACCTGGAGAAGATCGCTAACCAGATGTTGCAGCGGACCGAGGCGTTGAACGACTACCTGCACGGCCTCCTCGCGGTGGATCCGAAGAGCATCATCGTGATGGTGGCCGACCACCTGCCCCCGCTACCCAACGGCACGGACGACTACGACCGACTGCACTACCAGAGTCGCGCTGGTCTCAAGGGCCCGGCCAGGGCTTCCACCGACTACGAGCAGTTCCTCCTGGTGATCATCGACGGCAAGCCGAGGAAGGTTCCGCTGATGCGCCACTTCGACTTGTCGCACTACATCCTCAACGAGCTCTCGCACGGCGCCTACTGTCAGAAGAAGCGCTGCGACTTCGGCCGATTGCCGGTCGACAAGCGGAGTTACCTCGACGAGTACCGGACCATCCTGGGGCTGGCGTCGCGCACCTGAGCTGGCCGCCTCCGCTAACCCCGCAGATGCCAGGCTTTGGGCTGCACGAAGGTGCGGATACCGAGCGTGGAGAGCGTGGTCCCGAGGCCCGAGTGGCCGCGGCCGGACCAGGGTAGGCGGGCGCTGACGCGGTCGCAGCAGTTCCAGTAGGCGCTGCCTGCATGCACGCGGGCCAAGAGCGTTTCGGCGCGCGCTCGCTCCTTGGTGTAGACGCCAGCGGTCAAGCCATAGTCGGTGTCGTTCATCTCCAGAAGCGCTTGCTCGTCGCCGCTGACGGCGGCGATGCCGATGATGGGGCCGAAGCTTTCCTCGCGCATCAGCTCCATGCGGTTGTGAGCGTGCTCGATGACGGTGGGCGCAAACCAGTTGCCCGGACGATCGATGCGCTTGCCACCCACGCGCAGCACGCCGCCCTTGGCGACGGCGTCTTGTACCTGCCGCTCCAGCACGCCGAGCTGCTCAGAGCGAGTCAGCGGCCCGATGTAGGTAGCGTCGTCTTGCGGGTCGCCGATCTTGAAGCGCGAGACCTCGAGCACGAAGCGCTCGACGAACCCAGCGTAGATCCGTTCGTGCACGTAGATGCGTTCCACCGAGCAGCAGCTCTGGCCGGTGTTGTAGAAGGCACCATCCGCGAGCCCGACGGCTGCGCTCTCTACGTCGGCGTCGTCTGCGACATAGACAGGATCCTTTCCGCCCAGCTCCAGCTGCACTTTGAGCAGGCGCTTACTGGCAGCTTCGGCAATCCGACGCCCCGTGGCATAGGAACCGGTGAAGCAGACCGCGTCGATCGGAGTGTCGAGCAACGCGGCCCCGGCCTGGCCCGCGCCCACGACCGTCGCGAACACGTCTGCTGGAACACCGGCCTCGTGCAGCAGTCGATCGATCGCCAGACCGGTCAAGGTTGCGAGCTCCGAGGGCTTGTAGATGAGAGCGTTGCCGGTGAGCAGCGCTGGGAAGAACACGTTGCTTCCGACGAACCACGGATAGTTCCAGGCCGAGATATTTGCGACCACACCCAGCGGCTCGAACGAGATGCGCTCGGTCAGGCCGGCCTCCGTGAGCACGGTCTCGCCGGCCACGGCGCGCTCGGTGTTCTGCAGGAAGAAGTCCAGGCGTGAGGGCAGGGCCGAAAGCTCGTTGCGAGCTTGAGTGATGGGCTTGCCCATCTCGCGCGTGAGAGTTTGCGCTAGCTCTTCCTTGCGGGCGAGTGCCAGATCTCGAAAACGTTGCAGGATCTCGGCGCGCTCGCGCTGCGGTCTCCCGGCCCAAGCGGGCTGAGCTGCGCGCGCTTTCTCCACCTTCTGCACGATCGACGCGACGCTGTCCTCGGCCACTTGTTGGAATGCCTGACCGGTCGCGGGATTGTAGATCTCCATCGTCGCCTCCGAGGACTAGAGTGCCTGTCGAAAGATCTGTTCGAAGTCGGTCCGGGTTACGGGCCGAGGATTGTTGTGATGGCAGGAGTCCTCGAACGCAAGGCGTGCGAGCTCGTGCACCTCCGCTGCGCCGACGCCCACGCCGGCAAGCCTGGCAGCGATGTCGACCTCGGCTTTGAGCTTACCCAGCCAGCGCAGAAAGCTCTCCGCGCTCGGATCGGCAAGCCCGACCGTGAGCGCCATGGTGCGGAAGCGCTCGGGCACGGCTTCTGCGTTGAAGCGCAGCGCATGGTCGATCATCACGGCGTTGGCGAGCCCGTGGTGCATGTCGGTCGCGGTTCCGAGCGCGTGTGCGCAGGAGTGCACCAGGCCCAGGCCCTTCTGGAAGGCGATGGCGCCCATCATCGAGGCCATCAGCATCGAGCCGCGGGCCGCAACGTCGCCGGGATTCTTCATGCACGCGGGCAGTCCCTGCGCGCAGAGCCGCAGCCCTTCGAGCGCGATGCCGTCGCAGATCGGATGAAAGCCCTTGGCGAGATAGCTCTCCACGCAATGTGTAAGGGCGTCCATCCCGGTTGCGGCGGTGATCTTGGCCGGCAGCGCAAGTGTCAGCTCCGGATCGGCGAAGACCTGCCGCGCCAGCAAGATCGGGTGGAAGATGATCTTCTTCACGTGCGTGTCTTCGTCGGCGATCACCGAGCTACGCCCGACTTCAGAGCCAGTGCCGGCAGTGGTGGGCAGCGCGACCCAGTAAGGGATCTCCGCGCCGAACGGTCGCGCGCCAGGCTTGTCGTCTTCGTAGTCGAAGATCTCGCCGGGGTGAGTGGCCATCAGGCCGATGGCTTTTGCGACGTCGAGTGCAGCGCCGCCACCAACGCCCACGATGCAGTCGGCGTTGTGCGCCTTGAAAGCCGTGACACCGGCCTCTACCTGCGAGGGCACGGGGTTTCCCCACACACCCGAAAAGACTGCGGTTTGCAACGCGCTGGCTTCGAGTGAGCTGACTAAATCGCCGAGCATGGGCAGCTCAGCGACGCCTCGGTCGGTGACGACCAGCGGGCGGCGCTTACCCTGTGCAATGAGTGCGCCTGCGACCTGCGCGCGCACGCCTGCGCCGAAGTGGATGGTCGTCGGAAAGCTGAAGCGATAGGTAGTCATCAGAGCACCTCGAAATAACGTTTGAGCTCCCAGTCCGTCACGGCGTCCTGGAACTGTCGCCACTCCCAGCGTCGGGTTGCAACAAAATGTTCGACGAACTCGCTTCCGAAGATCTCGCTGGCGATCTTCGAGCTGGCGAGCGCTTCGGTGGCTTC
>JADGRG010000617.1 GCA_017881145.1 Sandaracinaceae bacterium
AAAGCTCTGATATTCGGGCTCTTAGTCGCCGCGCTGACGCTGGCCGGTACCGCCTGTGGTTACTCCGAGGAGGAGATGCAGGCGCAGCGTGACCGCGTGGATCAGCTATCGAAGTCGCTCAACGCGATGGAAGCGAAGGACAAAGCTTCGCAAGACAAACTGACGTCCCTCGAAGCGCAGAACGCCATGATGAGCGATCAGCTCAAAAAGATGGGCAGGAACGTCGAGGATCAGAAGCGCAGCATGGACGAGATGAACAAGCTCGTCGAAGAGCTGAAAGCCAAGCAGCGCCAAGCAGAAGCGCGTTTGGCGACGTTCAAGAACATGATCGGTCGCTTCCAGAACATGATCGCATCGGGCAAGTTGCGCGTGAAGATCGTGCGCGGACGCATGGTGGTCGAACTCTCCGAGAACATCTTGTTCGACTCGGGTCGCGCGGATCTGAAGACCGAAGGCCAAGCGGCGCTCACCGAGGTCGCAGGCGTGCTCGCTTCGATCTCGGATCGCGACTTTCAAATCGCGGGTCATACCGACAACGTGCCGATCAAGAGCGCAAGATTCCCTTCGAATTGGCACCTTTCAACGTCACGGGCCGTCAACGTCGCGATGTTTTTGGCGGGCCATGGCGTGCCGGAAGTGCGGCTGTCGGCGGCGGGCTATGCCGACACGCAACCTGCTGCCAGCAACGACACACCGGAAGGTCGTCAACAGAATCGTCGCATCGAGATCGTGTTGATGCCGAACCTGGACGAGCTGCCTGATCTCTCGCAGTTGAAAGATCTGACGAGCTGAGCGAGCGCATGAGCTTGCGTGGCGGCCGCCGTTGGCTGCGGCGGACGCCACGCCTCTCACGCTTACGTTTGACTTACGAAACAAATACCTGAAATCAGTATCCTGTCTGCGTGCGCACGAGTTAGCGTCAGATCGCTGGATCCGCCCATGATTTACAGTGCTTGCGAGCCGGTGCGGCTCGTATAGGCGCTGTTGTGCGATGTGTCAGTCATGGGACGCAAAGCGATTGACCCTAAGCGCCGATCTGAGTAGGATGCAGTACGACCCGTGCTCTGCGCGCCACCCGGTGAACGGCATTCTGAGTGTCATCGCCAGGAATGAGCGGCAAGCGCGCCCGGCTCACGACAAGCAATGACAGAGCTGGCGCACCTGGGTCCCTGATTCTGAATCCACACTACGCGAGGGAGTGCGAAATGCAGGCCCGTACTGACAAGCAGACGTTCAAAGTTGGCGACAAGGCCGTTTATCCGGCCCAGGGCGTCGCCGAAGTAATTTCCATCGAAGAGAAGGATATCGCGGGCAACCGCCTCAAGTTTTACGTTCTCCGCATTCTCGACACCAACCGCAAGATCATGGTGCCGGTCAACAACGCCAAGAGCGTGGGCCTGCGTAAGCCGATCAGCGAGGAAGAGATCGAGGAGATCTTCACGATCCTCCGCGAACGCACCATCGCGTTCGACAATCAGACTTGGAACCGTCGCTACCGCGGCTTCATGGACAAAATCAAGACGGGTTCCGTCTTCGACGTCGCAGAAGTCATGCGCGATTTGTATCGGTTGAAGGCAGAGAAATCCCTGTCGTTCGGTGAACGTCGCATGCTGGAAACCGCACGCGCGTTGATCGTCAAAGAGATCGCGGTCACGCGCGAGAAGAGCGAAGAGAAGGTCCAAGCGGAGATCGAAGAGATCTTCGAGACCAACTGAGCCTCCCGACGACCTTTGGTTCGCGCGCCCGATGAAAACGCTGAAACCGGGCGCGCCGCGCTGTCGCCGTGTGGCGCAGCGCGGCGGCGAAAGGTCGTGTGGGTGGTGCTCGTCGCTCGCGTCCGGCGGTAGGGTCCGTGCGCGGGCGGGTTTGGAGCCATTGGAGCTTTGCTCGCCTCGCTTACATGTCGAATGATTGTCGCGCCCAAGTCGGCGTGGCACGAGCTCGCGTCCGCGAGCGACGCGGCGGATTTGCCTAGTCCTGCAGCGCATGGTGCCGCCGTTGGCGGCTGTTCCGCGTTGCTGGCCACATGTGCGAGTGCCGCTCACGGCGGCGCGAACTTCGGTAGCGTGCTGCGTACGACCCTTGCCGCTGTCGGCGGCTGCGTCGGTGCGACTGCGGCTGCCGTCGTGCTCGTGCCTGGTTTGATCACGGTATCGGAGGCGGCGAGACCTCGGCTCGCACGCTATGCCTCCGTGACTTCGCTGCCGTTGGCAGCCAGTGGGCTCGTGAGCCTGCTGCCCAAAACCTTCCCGATAACCATCGCGATCGCCCTACTCGGCGCAGTCGCGTACCGCTCCGGGTCGCTCGGCGCGCAAGCTCTCTTGGGCCTATCTGGGTCCGAGCGAGTGCGCGTCGCGTCCGTGACCGCTCTGGTCTCGACCCTTCCCGCGCTCCTTGCGGCGCTGTTGTGCGCTGTGCGCTGAACCGCACGAGGAACGCATGAACCACCTCTATCCCCCAATTTCGCCCAACACATGGCTGGCAACAATTCACTCGTCATCAACGTGGATATCGCCGAGACGCGCGTCGCGCTGATCGAAGGCGGAAGCATCACCGAGCTCTTCGTCGAACGAGAGCAGGACAAAAGTCCCGTCGGCAACGTCTTCCTCGGAAAAGTCACCCGAGTCCTACCCGGCATGCAGGCCGCGTTCATCGACATCTCGCTCGATCGCGCGGCGTTCCTGCACGTCGAGGACGTCGTGCCGCAAGAGGACATGGACAACCTCTTGAACGGCGAGGACGACGAAGAACACGAAGCGCACGCCGACGGTGACGATCCGGCTGCACCCGAAGCCGCTGTCAAACCTAGAGCGCTCGCGCGCCGTGTCACGCGCGCCACGCCGATTCGCGATGTGCTGAAAGAAGGGCAATCGCTGATGGTGCAAGTCAGCAAGGGCCCGATCGGCACCAAGGGCGCGCGCGTCACCAGTCACGTGGCGCTGCCCGGGCGCTACGTCGTCTACTTGCCGACGGTCGACCACGTCGGCATCTCGAAACGCATCGGCAATGACGTCGAGCGCAAGCGCCTGCGCGAGGCGATCGAAGCGGTCAAGCCACCGCAAGGAGGTTTCATCGTCCGCACGGTCGCGACCGGTCTGACCAAGAAGCAACTCAAGGCGGACGTCGGTTATCTCGTGAAGCAGTGGGAGACGGTCAGCAAGCGCCGCAGCGAGGTCAAGTCCGCGCCGGCAATGTTGTACGAGGACCTCGACATCACGCTGCGCGTCGCGCGGGACTACTTCACCGAGAACGTCGACAAGATCATCATCGACTCACAATCCGAATACGAGCGTGTGCGCTCGTTCATCGGTACGTTCCTACCCGAGCGGGTCAACGACATCGAGTTCTATCAAGGTCGCGACCCGATCTTCGACGAGTACGGAATCGAAGATGAAATCGCGCGCGCCCTGTCGCGCAAGGTCCCGCTGTCTTCGGGCGGCTACTTGATCATCGACCAGGCCGAGGCGCTCACCGCCATCGACGTCAACACCGGGCGCTTCACCGGCAAGGGCAAGGACGTCGAGGAGACGATCTACCAGACCAACTTGGAGGCGGTGCAGGAGATCGCCTACCAGCTGCGCTTCCGAAACATCGGCGGGCTGATCGTGCTCGACTTCATCGACATGGAGCGGCCCAAGAACCGCGATCGCGTCTACAAGACCCTGATCGAGGCGCTCAAGAAAGACCGCGCGACGACCACGATCACGCGCATCAGCGAGCTCGGCCTGATCGAGATGACCCGCAAACGCACGCGCGAGTCGCTCGGCCGCACCTTGTTCGAGCCGTGCTTCTTCTGTGACGGCACCGGCCAGCTGCAGTCGAAGGCCACGATCTGCCACGAGATCGTCCGGCAGATCCGCCGCGAGAAGGACTCTCTGCCCGGCTACAAGGTCGTCGTGAACGCGCACCCTGCCATCTGCGACATGCTCAAGCGCGAGCACAAGGCGGCCCTGGAAGAGGCGCAAAACCGCTTTACGCGGCAGATCGTCGTCAAGCCGCACAAGGAGTACCATCTCGAGCAGTTCGACCTCAAAGGTGCGTGATGACCAGCGACGACGGACACAAGCCGCGCGAGGCTCGCGTCACGATCAACAAAGACTTCGAGTCTTTCGACGAGTTCATTCGCGAATACGTGACGAACATCTCGAAGACCGGTGCGTTCGTGAAACGCGCCCAGCCCTTGCCGATCGGCACCGAGATCGATCTGAAGTTCACGGTGATCATGGACGACCTCGAGACGGTCGAGGGCGTCGGCACCGTAGTGCGCGTGTCGCACGACCCCCCGGGCATGGGGGTCGTGTTCACGAAGATCTCGCAGTACTCGCAGAACCTGCTGGAGCGCCTGCTAACGCGCAGCCCCGACGTCTGAAGCACTTCAGTGCAAGCCGCCCGAGGCTCGTTCCGCGTTAGCGAATGGAGTCGC
>JADGRG010000618.1 GCA_017881145.1 Sandaracinaceae bacterium
AGGTTGATCTCGCCCATGCGCTCGACCACGTTGGTCAGCTCGTCGATGCGCGCACGCAGCGCCTCGTCGGGCATGGCACGGTCGTGGTAGTCGCCCAGCTCCTTGCGCACGTCGACGCGATGCTTCTGGAACATGCCTTCCAGCAGATGCTCGACGGCCATGCCCACCTCTCGCTCGCGCACGGTGAGCGAGCTGGCCAGCTGCATGTCGGCTTCGATGGCCATGCGCACCTGGCGCATCGACTGTTCCTGCTCGGAGAGCCGGCCGCGTACGCCTTCGTAGTCGGTGCGCAAGAGCGAGACCTCGCGCTGCGTCTCCATGGCGGCCTGCGTCCGCACGGCCAAGTCTTCGCGGTCACGGTCTTGACGGCCCGCAAGCTCGCCTTGCTGATGGGCGAGCTGGGTGAGCTCATCCGCCAGTCGTTCGCCGCGCGACTGCAACTCGTCCATCGAGCGACCCAGCCGTTCAACCACCGCACGGTCGCTCTCCAGGCGCTGCTTGGCCTGGGCCGCGCGCACACGCACCTCGGTGACCACCGCGCTCTGCTCTTCCACCGCAGCGCGCTGCTCACGATAGATTTCGTCCGCCGCGGCCACGTGGACCAGCGCCTCTTCCCGAGCTGCGCTCGCAGAGGCGCGCTCCACGCGTCCCTGCGCTTCCTCGTCGGTCTCGCCGTCCAGCACCTTGCCAAGCTCAGCAAGCTCGGCGCTCAACGATTCGATGCGCTTCTGCGCTCCGCGCTCCGACTCTTCGGCACGCTTGAGGTCCTTGTCGGCGCGAACCAGCGAGAGCTCCTTGTCATGCGCATCGGTGCGGGTCGCTTCGAGCGCGGCCTGGCGTTGCGCGATGGCGTTACGCAATGAACCGTGACGCGACATCGCAGCCGACATCTCGGTGTCGAGCTTGGCCACTTCGTCGCGCAGCTCGCGGATCTCGCGTTTGACCTCGATCAGATGCGCGCCAGCGTCTTCGCCATCGCCGCCCGAGAGCGAACCGTCGGCGTAGAGCACTTGACCATCACGTGTCACGAGCATGCCGCAGCCAGGCGCTGCCTCGTGCAGCTCACGCGCGACCTCGAGGTTCTCAACCACCAACACGTCACCCAGCATGTGCTCGGCCAGCATGCGGTCGTCGTCGCTCACCTTGACCAGCGCGAGCAGCCGCCCGACCACACCCGCGTGCTCCGGCGTCAGCGTGTGCTCGGCGCGTTCCGAGCGCGGCACGTTCGGGATCAGCGTTGCACGACCACGCTTGCCTTCGCTGAGGTAGCGGACCGCAGCCACGCCGGTGGTGAGGTCGTCGACCACCACGTATTGCAGCTTCTCGCCAAGTGCAGCCGCCAAGGCCTTGGTGATCTCGGCAGGGCACTCGAAGCGGTCGGCCACCAGGCCCTGCACCTTGCTCGTGCTGCCTTCTTTGCCGTAGTGCGTCATCAGCGCGCGCACGCCTGCGCCGACGCCTTCGAAGCGCTGCTGGATCTCTTCGAGCGAGTGCAAGCGCGAGCGCCGCTTGGCAAGGTGTGAACGCAAGCGCTCCACGTTCTCGTCGCTCTGCACGATGTCGATGCGCAGCTTCGCAAGCTCTGCTTCCAGCTCGCCCTTGGCCTGGCCGATCTGGTCCTGCCCGCTGCGCAGACCTGAAAGGCGCGCACGCAGCTCGTCGGCTTCCTGATGCAACTCTGCGACACGCAGCTCCAGCTCTTGCCGCTCGGCCTCGATGCGCCCCGAACGAGCACGCGTGTCTTCGCGGCGCTTGTCGAAGCCCGAGAGCATGGCGTCTGCACGCGCGATCCGCCGATCGGCGTCGGACAAGCTATCGCGCACCACGTGCAGCGCACGTTCGGATTCCTGGGCGGTCAGACGACGACGGTCGTGCTCCAGGCTCTCGCGCTGCAGCGCGTCGGCTTCGAGGGACTCGGAGTCCTCGAGCGAGTGCAACTTCTCCTGCAACCCCAGGGCTTCCGCCGCCAGCTCCTCGCGCTGGATGGCGAGCCGCTCCAGCTCGCGCTGGGCAGCAGCCTCACGATCGCGAATCTGGCTGAGTTGCTCGACGTGGTGAGCGATCTGGCTTTCCAGCAAGCGCACGGCGTTGTCGGCCGTGTAGGCGCGGGTCTGAGCCTTCTCGACCACGCTCTCCAGCATCTGCAACGAGAGCCGCTCGGCCTCCAGCTCCGCTTCACGGATCCGCAGCGCCGCGCGCGCGCCCTCGGCGGTGGCGACCGCGTGATCCATCTGCGACTTGAGCACGCCGTGCGAGCCGCGCAGCTCCAGGAAACGGTGCGAGGCGACCCAGAGCTCCAGGTCGCGAATCTCGCTGCGATAACGCTTGTAGCGCTCGGCCTTCTGCGCTTGGCGCTTGAGCGAGGCCAGCGTCTTCTGGATCTCGTCCACGATGTCGTTGATGCGCAGGAGGTTCTGTTGCGTCTGCTCCATGCGCCGCTCAGCAGCCTGCTTCTTGGCCTTGAACTTGGTGATGCCGGCGGCTTCTTCGATCAGAGCGCGACGATCCTGCGGCTTGGCTGTCACGATCAAGCCGATGCGGCCCTGCTCGATGATCGAATACGCCTTGCGGCCGACACCGGTGCCGAGAAAGAGATTGGTGACGTCGAGCAGACGGACCTGAGTCTTGTTGATCAGGTATTCGCTGTTGCCCTGCCGGTCGAGCCTGCGGGTCACGGCGATGTCGGCGTAAGCGTTGTATTCGGGGGGCGCGAGGTGATCGCCGTTGTCGAAGGTGATGGTCACCTCCGCGAAGCTGTGCGGGCCGCGTGACTCGGTGCCGTTGAAGATCACGTCTTCCATCGCCCGACCGCGCAGGTTCTTGGCAGACTGCTCGCCCATCACCCAGCGAATGGCGTCGACGACGTTCGACTTGCCGCACCCGTTGGGGCCGACGATGCAGGTCACGTCGTGGTCGAAGTGCAGTGCGATCGGGTCGACGAACGACTTGAAACCGCAGACCTCGAGCTTCTTGATCTTCATGAAGAAAAACCCTCCGCGGGTCGATGCCGCGGCCTATTCACAGAAGTTCCCCGAGCCAGACCAAAGCATGGCGAGCTTGGCTTTCCGAGCGCCTGGGGTAACACCCCAAAGCGAGCGCCTGCAACGCTGGGATCCAAATCTAGTAGGAGGCGGAGCGTTGTACCACAACCTGTCGTGGTACGCGCAAGCCAAGCTCCAGATCGCAGGCAGCCAGATCCAGATCTGCGTGGTCCCTGCGAGGGCTCTCCAGGCGCTGCAGAGAGAGCGCATAGAAGCCCCGGTCGGTGAGCACGAAAGTCCCCTCGATCCAGGCTGCGACCCGCCCACCGTTGGGCTCACTGGCTGCGATCAATGCCCGGTCGAACACGAAGCCGGCCGAGCGCAGACCGAGAGGCGGACCGGCAGGCAAAAGGTGGGCACCCTGCACGCAGAGCCCCTGGAACGTGCCGGAGGCCAAAAGCGCCTGGTCCTCTGGGGGCACCTGCATCGCGAGCTCGGTGCTGGCGCGCAAAGCCGCTGCTTGATTGGCGGCGTTCGACTCGAGGAGCGCGCGCAGCGCCGTATCGTCGAGCAAGAGGCGAGCGGGCGTGCCGTGTGAGAACGCGGAAAAGGCCCGACGGCCCACGTCCCGCAGCAATCGCTCCCGCGCAGACTGCTCCTGCGGGAGCGGCAGCGAGCGCTGCGGCCCAAGCAACACCGAGCTGCAGCCCAGAAGCAGCCAGCACGTCAGCAGCGCGCAACCTAACACCCGAACGCTCATTGAATAGCGAAGGGGAATTGTACGCGAAACGAGGGCTGCTTGAAGCGCGGGAAGCGCGCGCGACGCACCACCCCTTCCATGCAGCGACCGCTGGACGCATTCTCGAATGGCGCGCCCGCCACGGTCACGCTCGCCACGCGGCCGTCGTTGCGCACCACGATGCCGGCCGTCGCGAGGCCAGACTGACCCATGGCACAGCCGCGAATCGCGGGCAGCAACACCGTCATGGCCTTGCCGACGTCTTCACGCGATGGCGCATCCGGCAGCTCGGTCTGCGCCGCGATGGCCTCCTGCTGGCGAGCCAGCACGGCTTTGTCGGCTGGATTGGCCAGCGCGTCGTCGAGCACCGAATCGACGCGGCTCTTGGCAGGCGCGACCGGGGCTTGGGACGCGGGCTCGGGTGCAGCTGTCGGCGGCGGTTGCCGTTCCACGACCGGCCTGATTGCCAGCACAGGCGCTTCGATCTGCGCTGGCGCGGGCTGGGTACGCACGACCACGTGCTCGGCTGGCGGCGCAGCCGACGCAGCTGGCTCACGCGCAGCCAGAGCACGAGGCATGGGCTGGGCACTGGGCGCGGGCTGACTCCGTGCTGGGATCTGCGCCGATACGGGGTTCCGTTGCGCTAGAGCCGATGCGACGGCTTGCAGCCCAGGCGCCGCTGGCTCGGATGCAGCTGTCGGCGGCGGCGCGACGACAGGTATTGGCTCTGCGAGCGCCGCTTTCGCCTGCGCGACCGGTGCGAGCGCTGGCGCCGCTGCAGCTGTTGGCGTCGGTTCTGGACTGCGCTCGGGTGGCGGAGCAGGCGCGGCGATACTGGGTGCTGGGACGGCTTCGGTTCCCAGGGCGTTGCCGGCAGCTGGCCTTGCGGCCGCGGTCAGCGCTGGCGACTTGGCAGGCGCTGGCTGCGGCGCGGCCGCTGCGCCGAAGAAGAAGGCACCCACTGGAACACCCAGCGCGAAGCCGATCGCCAAGCCCAAGATCCAGCGCTTGCTGGACGCCGAGGAGCGCAGATAGGTCGGAGGCTCCTCCGGCGGCTCGGACCAGACGCTGGGCTCGGCCAGCCGTGGGACTGACTCGGCGAACGGGATGCTCGGTGCGGGTTCAGCCACGACCGCGGGCTGCTGCATCGCAGCCTCGCTCCTCGCCGGCGCGGGTGCTTGCCCGACCAGGTTGCCCGGGCTCGCAGCGACCGCGGCAGCAGGCAGAGGTGCGGGAGCAGGAACCGGTTCGCGCGCAACTGGTTGCGAAAGTGCCGGCGGTGGCGGCCGCAGCGTCCCGCCGGTGCTGGCCTGTGGCGGAGACGGCAAGCGGGGGCTCGCCTGGGAGAGCGCCGGCACAGCGGGCGGGAGAGTCGCGCCTGCACCTGGCTGCGGAGCGGCGGCCGGCCGCAAGGTACCGCGAGACGTCGCCTGCGGAGGCGGTGGCGGCGGAGTGCGTGCGCCTGGCTGCGAAAGCGCGGCCAGCGCCACGAAGTCGATGGGCTCGTCGTCGAGCGGCGTCTCCACGCTCTCGCCGCCAGGGATCAGCGAATGCAGGTCGTCGGCTTCGCTGCCGAGCGCACCCGTGTCGTCGTGCGCGCTCTTGTCATCACGAAAGGAAGCCACGGAAACCTCCGTCTCGCGCAGCCAAGCCCGCGCAGACACCAGACACCATACCTAGCAGTCCTCGGGGTGCAGATCCAAGTGTGCGGCACACCTATGCGCAGCCACCGTCACAGACGCATGCGCAGAGTCAGGTGCATGACGATGGCGTCTTCTTGGTTGTCCGAGTAGTAGCGCTGCCGGATGCCCTGCTCGGAGAAGCCAAACTCTTGGTAGAGCGCACGGGCGCCTGCGTTGCTGCGCCGCACCTCCAAGGTGACCAGACGCAGTCGCCGATCGCGTGCCAGCTGGATCATGTCCTGCATGAGCGCACGCGCGTGGCCGGCGCGGCGAGCCAGCGGCAGCGTCGCCACGTTCATGAGCTGTGCTTCGTCACCGATGCACCAGAAGTTGGCAAAAGCACAGACCGGCTCACCAACCGACGGCCGCAGCACTCGCAGCGTCGAATACTCGCGTCCCAGCTCCTTCTGGAATTCGTCGCGCGTCCAGGGCACTGGAAAACAGACCTCGGCGATGCGCTGCACCGCATCGAGGTCCGAAGCCAACATAGGCAGGATGACCGGTCTCTTGCTCACGATGGGTCGAAATTAGCGAACATGCGCACGGGCGTGCGCGCCTGCAGCACACGCACCCAGCGCTCTATGTTGCGGTTCAAGGCCTCTTTGGCAAGGCGCGCCCGGATCAGCTCTCGAACTTTGGCGGGGTCTGCGTCGGCGTAGAGCTCCTGCTCAACTCGATAGCGTTCTTCGACCTCGCTTTCAGTGATCAGCATGGCGCCTTCCAGGTTGGCGCTGAGGAACGCTGCTGCCAGCGCGCGTCGACGAGCGATGACATCGAGCTCGGATGCGCTCGCGCCCATATGCAGCGTCAACGCCTGCAACCATGCACTCCCACCCGCCATCAAGGTCATGCGGTCCTTTTCGCGCTGCACCTCGACCTGACCGGGCGGCGCGATCTGCACGCGATCGGCTTCGCGCGCGATCAGCGCCTCGCCCACCAGCTCCATGAGCGTTGCAGAGAGTAATGCGGCAGGCAGATCGGCAGAGAGCGCGCGCTCACGGTCCTGGCCCAAGAGCGAGATCCGGGCACGCAGCTCGACGTCGCTGCGCAAGATCACGTCGACGCCCGCCGCGGGAGCGTTGCCACCGACCAGCGCAGCCAGGCCGTCCACGCGCACCACGGGCGGGCCTTCCGCACGCGCGTGGCAAACCAGGAGCACAAGCCAGACGCCAGCGCCGAGAGCACCTGCGCTACGGACTTGGCTCGTTGTCTTTGTTCTCGCTCGGCTCTTCATGGCCTGCGGCCCTCTCCATGACCTTGGCCCTGATGCGCGGCATCGGGCGACGCTCGCGCAGAAACTCCAAGAACTCCACGGCGAGATCGAGCTCGCGCACTGGCAGAAGATCGCAGAGCTCACGCAAACGTGCCCGAGCCACATCGGCTGCCACAGCTCGAGTCTTGCGAGCAGGCCGCGCCTTCTCCTCGCGTTCCACGGCCGCCTCCACTGCGTCGGCGCTCGGGACTTCCCACTCCTTTCGAGCCACGGCTTCGACACCGTGTGCGTCGAGCCAGGCTTGCATCGCGGCGCGCAAGCGCTCCGAGCGGAAGGTGAACCACCGTTCGCGGTCGACCGGATAACCCATGAGCACGTCCTTGAAGCGGCGAAACGCACCCTTGCCATCGATCGAGTGCATGAGCTTCTGGTTCAGCTCGGGCTCCTCGACGATCAGGATGTAGCGCTCCATCCAGCGATATTGCTCGCGCGACGAAACCGGATCGACGAGCAGGTAGTTGGGATCGTTGGCGACGCGCGAGTGCATGGTCGGTTCGACGACGCCATCGACGATGCGAGTCACGTCCCCCGTTTCGAGGCTGAGGTAGCTGTGAACCTCGGGCGCGTTGTTCTCGAACGCATCCTCCAGCGCTTCCCAGGCCACCGGCACCTTGCGTAACTCGGTGTTGGCAGTGGTTTCGTCAGAGCTCATGGTTCTCCCTGGCGCGAGCGAGCGCGCGAGACGGCATCTTTCCAACGAGCGAGGTGCGCCTGCCTCGCGCTCTTTTCCATGCGCGGTTGCCACGTCTTGTCGAGCTGGTGCACGCGCGCGATGGCGCTGGCCTCCGGAAATACGCCCGTGGCTAGACCAGCCAGGTAGGCCGCACCGAGAGCGGTGGTTTCGATGTTGGTCGGGCGATCGATGGCGGCGTCGAGCAAGTCGCTCTGGAACTGCATCAAGAGCTCGTTCTGGCAGGCGCCACCGTCGACGCGCAAACGCGTGAGCGGATGGCCTGCGTCCTCGGCCATGGCGGAGACCAGATCTGCGATTTGGAAGGCGATGCCTTCCAGCGTAGCTCGTGCCAGATGCGCCGCCGAGCTGCCGCGGGTCAGCCCGGTGATGAGCCCGCGAGCATCGGCGTCCCAGTAAGGCGCGCCCAGGCCGGTGAGCGCCGGCACGAACGTGACCCCGCCGGAGGAATCGACCTTGCGAGCCAGCGGCTCGACCTCGGCCGCGCTCTTGATGATGCCCAGCTGATCGCGCAGCCACTGCACGGCGCTGCCCGCGACGAACGAGCTGCCTTCGAGCGCGTAGGTGGTCTTGCCGCCGATGCGCCAGGCGATGGTGGTGAGCAGACCGCGCTTGGAGACCATGGCGTGCTCACCGGTGTTCATCAGCAGGAACGCGCCAGTGCCGTAGGTGCACTTGGCCTCACCGAGGCCAAAGCAAGTCTGTCCAAAGAGCGCTGCCTGCTGGTCGCCAGCGATGCCTGCGATGGGGATACCATCGGCCAAGCCCGGCACACCACGGGTGAGGCCGTAGACCTCGGAACACGAGCGCACCTCTGGCAAGAGCGAGCGCGGCACGCGTAGGTGTCGCAAGAGCTCGTCGTCCCACTGGGCGCGGTGGATGTCGAAGAGCAGCGTGCGAGACGCGTTGGTGACATCCGTGATGTGCAGCGCACCTGCGCTCAGGCGCTGCACCAGAAAGCTGTCGATGGTGCCGAAAGCCAGCTCTCCGGCAAGAGCACGACGGCGCGCGTCCGGCACATGGTCGAGCAGCCATTCGAGCTTGGTCCCGCTGAAGTAGGGGTCGAGCAAAAGGCCGGTGCGTGCGGCAAAGAGCGGCCCGAGGCCCTGCTCGCGGAGCTCTGCACAGCGCGCGCTGGTGCGGCGATCCTGCCAGACGATGGCCCGATGCAGCGAGCGACCGCTCTTGCGCTCCCAGAGCACCGTGGTCTCGCGCTGGTTGGTGATGCCGATGCCGGCGCAATCCTGGCTGCGCACGCCTGCCTGCTGCAGCGCATCGGCCAGCGCTTCGGTCACGCTCGACCAGATCTCCTCGACGTCGTGCTCGACCAGACCCGGCTCGGGGAAGTGCTGGCTGAACTCGCGCGTGGCACGACCCCGCACCACGGCGTCGTCGGAGAGCACGACGACTGTGGACCCGGTGGTTCCCTGGTCGATGGCGAGAAGGTGGCGAGCCATGCAGCTATTCCAAGCGACTCTGTGGATCTTGCCGTGGATTGCGCCGCAATTCCAGCACTCTGCGGAACTGATGCTTTGGCCGCGGCTCGCCTCAGCTCGCGGGAGTCTGCATGGCCTGCCGATACTTCGTGTAGGCAGGACCGAGCGCGCTCTCGACTTTTTCGCGCAGCTCGGTGATGGCATCGGGTCGGATGCCGGCAGCCAATGCGTCGTCGAGGCAAGCCAGCGCGGCGACGTAACGCTCACGAGCTGCAAAGCAGCGCGCAAGATCGACCAAGAGCGTCGGTCGATCGGCGCCCAGCGAAAGGGCGCGGCGCAGCAGCCCAATGGCTTCGCCATAGCGTTCGGTCTGCACGCGAGACTGCCCGAGCAGACCGAAGAGCTGGCCCGCGGCCTCGAGCTCCTGGCCAAACTGGATGCCCAGGCGCAGGACGTCTTCCGCCCACTCGGTTTGCTGTGTCGCGAGGTAGGCCTCACCCAACACACCCAGAGCCTTGACCAGCTTAGTGCGCTCGGGCTGCCCCAGCGACTGACCCTGCGGCGTCCGCAAAAAAATAGAAAGCGGCCCGGGCCAGGCACCGAGGAGCGCGATGGCCTCGCTGTATTCGCCGCGGCGATTGGCGTCCTCCGCCAGTGGGATCTTCTTGAAGTCGATCGAGAAAGGCGCCGACGGACGCGCCCGCGAGACTTCCGAGCGCACGGCGTTGTCGAGGATGTCGCGCAAGCCCTGGACGGTGATCTCCTCGCGCACATGGCCGAGATCGACTTCGATGGTTGGCGTGGCCTGCCCGCCTTTGAGCTGTGCCACGCGAATGCCGAAGACCGGTGCCAGCAAGAGATAGCGCCGTCCGATGCACGCGCGGATTTCGTCGAGCGTCGGCTGCGCAGAGAGCTCGATGGGCTCTGCGTCGGAACCCACCAGCGCCGTGCCGAGACGCTCGCGAAAATCGACCAGGGTGAGGCGCTCGATGTCTTCGCTTTCACCGAGAGCGAAATCGACCAGCGAGGACTCCGGCGAATGCGGATCGTAGGCGATGGAAGTGATGCGCACGCCAGCGATGAACGAGAACGCAACGAAGCGCGTGCCCAACACCTGGCAGAGCTGATCGAACTCGGGGATCTCCGTCCCGAGCTGCTCGAACCAGCCATCGGCCCGGATCTCGGCGAGATCGATGCAGTTTTGAGGTTCGGTGCCCAAGTTTCTCAACTATACACCGAGTAAACAGCCCCACGCTCTTGCGATTAGAGTTGTGCACGCGACCGCTACGCGAGGTGCCTGCGCGCAGACTAAGTGGAAAGCGTACGGTGATACCACTCGATGGTGCGTTCCAGACCCACATCGAGGTCGACCTGCGCACGAAAGCCCAGGCGTTCTTCCGCCTTCTTCACATCCGGCACGCGCAGCTCGACGTCCGCGAAGTTCCAGCGCACGAACTGGATCTCGGAGCGGCTCTGGGCAGCAGCGATGATCATGCGAGCCAAGTGGTAAATGGTCACCGTGCTGCGCGGGTTGCCGATGTTCCAGGCTTCACCGACCGCCGCATCGTGCGTGAGAGCAAGCAGCACCGCCTCGATGATATCGTCGATGTAACACCAGGCACGGATCTGATCGCCTTCGTTGTGGATGAGCAGCGGCTCGTTGCGCAACGCACGCGTTACGAACGCGTGGATGGCGCCCTCCCCTACCTGTCCGGGCCCGTAGATGTTGAATGGGCGGATCGAACAGGTGGGCAGTCCGTATTGCTTCCAGTAGTTGTGGGCGAGGTGCTCGGTTGCAAGCTTGCTCACCGCGTAGGTCCAGCGCGCTTCCCCGACTGCGCCGAGACTCGTCACGTCGGCCTCACGCGCGCGAAATGCGTAGGTGCCGAAGACTTCGCTGGTCGAGAAGTCGATGAAGCGCTTGATGCTGCCCTCTGCTCGCGCAGCCTTGAGTGCGTGCATCGTCCCGGAGAGCGAGACTTCCATGGTGGTGACGGGGTTCTTCATCACCGTGTCGACGCCAGCGATGGACGCCATGTGCACGACATAGTCGACGCCGCGCGTGGCCTCGCGCACGGCCTGCTCGTCGCGCACGTCACCGACCAGAAGCTCGATATTGGGATGCTTGTCGAGGCCCGCAGCGCCCAGTGCGTTGCGACGTAGGTTGTCGAAGATACGGATCCGGTTCTTGTCGATGAGGCGCCGGGTCAGCGCCGTGCCGATGAATCCGGCGCCACCCGTGATCAGGATCGTGGAGTTCTCAAGCATGGACATGCGCGAGTATAGGGGCACCACGGCCGCACCCACAAAGCAAATGCTTCTGCCCAGCTCCCTGCTTTACACGGCGAGGTGCCCGTGAAAACCTGAACGGGATTCGAGGCAGCTGCGCCGTTGAGACGTAAAGCGTGGGATAGTCACAGACCCGCCGAGCAGCCTGCGGCTCTCGGCGGAAATACTCACAAACCCGCCGAGCAGCCTGCGGCTCTCGGCGGAGAGAGAGCCAGGATACCGAGAGCGTGACCGGCGATCGCGATAGGAGACGCCTGCGAGCTGAGCGTGTGGTCTTCTGGCACCGTTGCGTCGCCTCGGAGCCGAGCGCCGAGGATTCTGCGCTGGAGTGGGTCGAGCAGGTGATCGCGCGGGTGCGTGCCTCCGGCGGGCAAGTGCTGGCCGGCATCGGTGCGACCGTGGTGGCGGCGTTCGACAACATCGAGGTCGTGGATGCCGTAGAGCTGGCTCGCTCGGTGGTCGACGACGCTTCGCGCGCGGGCGGCGCACTCAAGGTCGACATCGGAATCGCGCTGGGCGAAATCGAGGAGGTCAGCGATAACGGCAAGGGCCTGACCTATCGGGGGTCGACGCTTGATCGCGCCCAAGTGCTGGCCAACCGGGCCCGCGCTGGCGAAGTCGTGCTCGATCAGGCAGCGCTGGCAGCAGCCTCCGAGACCTTCCTCTTCGCGCGCGAGGTCGCCGCAGGCAGTGTCCGTGGCCGCGCGCTCGATCCCACGCATCCCTGCAAAGCGGAGTGTCGGCGGGCTCTCACGCAGCTCAAGCCCGCACCGATCGCCAGCAGCGTCATGCCGGTGTTTGAAGCGCTGCGGACGATTGCCCAACAAGCCGGGCCCAAGCGCGTGGTGATCCGCTGCGGCTCTGCGTCGGCGCCGCTCGACCTGATCGATCGGCTCGCGCTCACGGTGGCGCCGACCATCCGCCTGCGCGTGAGTCGTAAGGCGGGCGGGCTGCAGCCGCTCGGGGGCCTCGAGCTTGCCATGCGCAGACTCTGGCCCGACGAGACGGAGCTGGATGGTGCCGGACTGCCCGCTTCGCTGCGCGCACGACTCAAAACGCTCTTGCGCGGTCAGAGCGTGCAGCGGTCGGAGATGGTGGAAACACTCTCGGAGCTGCTGCGGCTTCAGACCACTGCCGCTGGCCGTCCTTGGCTGGTGCTCGACCAGGTGCAGGAAATCGATCCCGCAACCCTCGGAGTGGTCGCGGAAGTCGCTGCCGAAACCGCGCTCGACTTCGTGCTCTTCATGACCCTGCCACTCGGAGTGGCCGTTCCGACCGCGCTCGTGCCCGAAGCAGAGGTGCAGGAGCTGACGATTCCTTCACTCAAACTGGCCGATCGCCGCACCATCGCGGAAGCCATCTTGTCGCTCGAGGAAGGCTCCGAGGTCAGCCAGCGCGTGGCCATCCTGGGCGGCGAGACGGCCACAGGTGTGCTCGAAGCGGCACGCACCCTGGTCAGCGCCGGCGACCTGGTGCTGCGCGGCAAGAGCTTCGCCTTTCGCACCGGCCCGCGCAGCGGCGTCGGAGCCGTGCCGATCGAGGCACTGATCACCGAGCGGGCGATGGGTCTTGCACCCGACGCGTACCGCGTGCTGGAAGCGCTCTGTGTCGCGCCTCCCGATGTGCCGCGCGAGCTCATCGCTCAGGTAGTGCAGCGCGACGGGCTCGGCGTGGAGGAGGTGCGCCGCGGGCTCGCCCAGCTCATGAACGAGGGCTTCGTCGACGACGGCCTCTCGCTCGGATCTGCAGACGCCACGGTCCGCGGCTCGGTGCGCAACAGCATGCCACCGGCCCGTGCAGCCGAGCTACATCGTTTCGTTGCAGAGGTGTTGCGGGAGCAACAGAAAGCACCGGGCTTCGGCAGCGCCCAGCTCGCGTACCATCTGGCCGAGGGTGGCCTGGAAGCCGACGCAGCCAGCGCGCTGATCGAATCCGCACGCGCCGCTGCGGAATATGGCTTTGCCCGCATTGCTCTGCGCTTGCTCGCCACGGCGGTGGAGCTCGATGGCTCACCCGAGGTGCGCAAGACTGTGAGCGAGGTGGCCCAAGCCGTGGAAGCCGCAGCGGCGCCAGCCGAAACCGCAGCGGCCTCCAGAGCGACGGGCTCAGAGCGGCCGCAGCCCTTAGCGGCGCCCCCGAGCATGGCAGACGGCGCCATCCGTTCGGCGATCAAGTCGCTTTGCGCGCGGGACTACGATGCGGTCGAACGCTGGCTGGACACGGCCATCGCGGCCGGCTGGGGACGCGCCGCAGCGCAGCGCATTCTGGCCATGGCCCAGCTTGCACGCGGCGAGCTCCAGGATGCGACGCTGACTCTCTCGCGCACCAACGCACCCGATGCGCCCGCAGAGGTACGCGCACGCGATGCGCTCTGCTGGGCGCTGCTTCGCATGCAGGGCGGCGAGCCGGCGCTGGGCGTGCGGGACGCGCTCGATGCGCTGGCTGCCAGCCGACGCCTGGCTGACACGGCGGGCCAGAGCGCTGCGCTGCACGTGCTCGCCCACGGCTATCGGATGCTGGACCGCGAGCCCGACGCGCTGCGCATCGAAGCGACTGAAAACGCGCTCTGACGCAAGCCAAGGCTCGTTCCGCGCAGCGTTGCGTTACCATGCCGGCGTGCGAGTCACTCGGATCGCGAGGTATGGCGCCTCGCGGTGCGGGCCAAGTTCTGGTAAGAGCGGGCCTGCCGCGCGAGCTCGCGCTCCCATCCTTAGAAAAGAGAAAGCACCATGGCTGCCAAGACCAATCCAGGGAATTTCTTCGAAGATTTTCGGTGTGGCGACAAGCTCGTGCATGCCGTTCCGCGCACCATCACCGAGGGCGACTGCGCGCTCTATGTCGGTCTCTACGGTGACCGCTATCCGCTGCACTGCTCGGCTGAGTATGCGCGCTC
>JADGRG010000619.1 GCA_017881145.1 Sandaracinaceae bacterium
ACGGGCGGCGGACTTACCTTCTCGGACTGATGCCATACGGTAGCCAAGACGCGCGAGCTTGCGCGTGATGGAGCGGGCGAAGTTGCGATTGCTGTTCTGCAGGTCATCAGGAAGCTCGTCGAATGGCGCCAACGATGCGTTGGTTTTGACGCTATGACCCTTGGCGGTTTCGGCTTCGACGTAGTGCGCATGGGTCTGGCGAGCGAGTTGGTCGACCAACTTTTCGTCGGAAAGTTCATCGACATCGGAAAGTCGAAAGACTTCGTAGTCGCTGGCGCGGAGCAGGATCGGTAAGGCCTCGATGGCGTCGTAGTCGTAGCGCTGGACGGCGGGCGGCAGGGTGGGGAAGTCCGCTAGGTACAGGGTCTCTTTGGCTTCGCGCTTGTCACCGCGAACAAAGCCCTGCAGCCGTTGCTCGCGGCACCAACGGGCATGCTCCATGTGGGCCAGGCGCTCGAGCTCTGCGTCGTCCAGGTCGGGCGTGCGCGCGGTCTGCCCCTTTGGGATGCGTCGCAGCCCGTGGCCGACTGCGCGGAGCTTCTCGGGGATATCCGCCGCCGCATCGAGGTTGGAACGGCGCTTTTCCTCGGGCAACGCCGACCACGCAACGTTGGTGTCGTTGTGCTCGAGGCCCGGCGCGAGATTCGCGAGGTAGGTTTCGTGGAGGCGCTGCGCAAGCGTCTCGGCCAGCGCGTCGTCATGGGCGCGGTAGGCGGGACGCCCCGGCAGCGGCGTTGGCAGCTCGCGCTGCGGCAGCATGGTGCGAAAGCGTGCGCGCTCGGCGAGATAGAAGAACTCGTCGGCGTCCACGTGCAGCGAGAGCTGTTCGTGACTCGGCAAGCACGAGGCATCAAAGTAGGAGCGACCGCCGATGCGGCTCATGTCGATGATCGCCTCCATCGAGCGCATGCCGTGCTTGTAGCTCTCCACGAAAAGCAGCGCACGCAGGACTCCGTCGTCGATGCGCAGGCGCTCGTCCTTGTCGCGCAGGCCCGCGGCCTTGGCGCTGCGCAGCAGCATCTGACGCAGCACAAGTGCGCGCCGCAGGATGAACGCTTCGTCGCCGTCGTCGCGCGCCGCGTTGCGCTGGCGATTGGGGCCCATCACGTCGATGAAGCCACGCAGCCTGCTCGCGAAGTCCGTGCCTTTCGCTGCGCGGAAGGCTTCGGGGTCGGGCGTGGCATTGTCCTCGTCCGAAAGGTTCGCAGCGAACTTGGCGTAGCTCGAGCGTGTGCCTCCCGCGAACACGAACACCGCCTTGCCAACCGGGTGTACTGCTTCGCCATCGCGAAACGCGCCGTCCTGCATCGGCGCCAGGAAGTAGCGCAGCCAGCCCAGTGTTTTCGTGTCGGCGCCGTAGGGCGCGTCGAACTCATCGAAGAAGGCGAACGGCGTCTTGCCGGAGAGGCCCACATCGCGCACGAGGTGCAGCGCTGCCACCAGGTCGTCATAGCTGCGAAACTGCGAGACGTTGAACGCCGGCAAGACTTGCAGCGTGGGGTCACCCAGGCTCTCGGCGACCTGCGTGACCCCGAAGCTCTTGCCCGCGCCCGGCGGACCGAATACCCCGAAGCAGAGCGGTCGGGATGGCTTCGGGTCCTCGATGTACTCGCGCAAGAGCTCGCGAATCGCGCTGTACGACTCAATCTCCGCGCGGTCGATGGTGAAGAGCTTGCCGAACTTTCCAGCGGGCACCTCGTCGAGCGAGCGCGAGTTGCCTTGCAGCACCCAGTCGGACGCCACGCGCGCACGCGTGTAGCGCGTCTTGTCGTCGAGGATGCGAAAGTAGTTGCGGTCGGCCGTATAGAGGTCGTCCGTGCGCGGCAGCTCCACCGTGCAGTAGCCGTGTGCAGACTTGTCAGCGCGCGCGCAGGCAGCGCTGAACGGCAGTTCGATGTGCTGATCCTTGAGGTCGTACCCGTGCGCCAAGAGCTCCCGCTGACGAGCCAGTCCCAAAGCAATCGCCTGTGGCATACCGGACAGCTCGCCGAGCGGCGCCGGAGTGCCCGTGGTTGCAGCGTCCGTGCTCGCGTTCAGCGCCTCACACAGATACGCCGCCAGCGTCGCGGTCAGCGTAGCAGTCATACCAACGATGCCACCTTCAATCGAGCTGGCGAAACCTTCCTCGAGCGACCGGGAGTCGTAGATCAACGTGGCCTGCTCGCGCTGACCGTCGCGCTCGGGCCGATACCAGAGTGCGCCATCGCTGTCGAACGACACCACCAGATGGCTGCAGTGCGAGAGCGCCTCGAGCGAGTTGGTACGCCGCAGCTGATACACGAGCTCCATGGCCGTGCGCTCCCACGAGAGCGAACGCGTCACGCGCACGCCAGCTTGTCGCCGCAGATCGTCCGCGCGCACCACGAGCACGAGCCGGTCGCGCAGCGCTGCAAGCTTCTGGTCCCAGAGCGGCCCCTCGCAGAGCGGTCGCGACATCTTCACCAGGATCGCATGCGCACTTGCGAGCGACTTCGGCCACGCATCCTGACAGTCGCGAAACCCGTTGCCCGCATCGTCGAGGACGACGAGCCGAGCATGCTCCGGATCCTCGGCAAGCGGCAGGCACTTGGCTGCACCAGTGGTAGGCCCTTGATAGCCGTGGTGGCCGACCACGCGCAGCGTGTCAGCCTTGCCGCCCGCCTTGCCCTTCGCCCGGCTCTCCGGCACACGCCCGAGCGCGCACTGCGAATGCACCACGTCGTTGGGTGACGTCGACGCAAGCGCAGCCAGCAGCTTCGGAGCGATCACACGGGCGTTCACCGCCGCATGCCGCAACGCCTGCGCGGTCAGATCTGCGAGCAACAGCGCGCCGCCAGGAAGGTGGAGGGAATGCCGCGACGCGTAGTGCTTCCAGTTGACACGCTCGCGATCCGAAGCTGCTTCGGCAGGAACGGTCATCCAATCGACCGTGGGGTCGCCAGTGATGAGAAGCGTAGGCTGGTTCATGGCGGTGCGAAGCGCTCAGGGTGATGGGTCGCGAGCGTAACTTACGACGGGGTGGCAAAGCGATGGCTGAGCCGAGACTACC